>CANGAC010000064.1 GCA_947451425.1 Bacteriovoracaceae bacterium
ATGGGGACGTCAAATACACGCGCCTCGTGAAAGTGCTCGATCTCCTTCAGGTCAATAAGCTTGAGAACATCTCGCTCATCACCGACAAGGAAGGCAATAAGTGAAGTGGCTCGTTCTTCTCCTTATCACGCTGCCGGCATTCGGAATCACGTTTCCGGAGTACCTCGCGGCCAAGAAGAAGAACATCTCGCATGAGCGCCATCTTCCGTACCTTCTCACTCACGGTCACAAGACCGAGACCTCCGTCCTTCTCATTCACGGAATTTTTTCCTCGCCTCTTTATTTTAAGGGCATGGCGAATGCCTTCTATGAGCGCGGCTACAATGTCGTAACGATCATTCTTCCGGGACACTGGGAGAAAGACTGGTACCGGATGGGGAAGATGGATTCTTCTGAGTGGTCAAAAGAAGCGGACATTGGTTGGGAATTAGCTAAGCAATACGGTGACCGCGTAATTCTTGCGGGCCACTCCCTTGGATCTCTGTTGAATCTTGAGCAGTCGATGAAAAGAAACCGCGAAGAGATCCACTCGATGGTGATGCTCTCGCCGGCCGTCGTTCTGAACTGGCCCACAGTTTTAAGTGCGAGAGTGGGAGAGACGATTCACATCGACGGAAATACTTTCGTGAGAAAAAAGCCGGACGGGATTCAGACGCCGGACTTCAATCCCCGCGCGGCCCTTCTTATTAAAGAGACCGAAGAGCGCGTGATGAAAAAACCCATCACTGTTCCGTATTACATGGCCTATACCTGGGCGGATCCGGTTCTTGATGTCCCAGCACTCATCCGCTACTTCAACCAGTTCCAGGTGAAGCGGAAGGTGAGGTCCTTCAGTCTTACCAGTGGGGTCTTTCACAACAATATTTCCCAGTCTCCCGAGGATTTCCTGACCTTTACCACTGGTGAGGGGAATGCCCATTTCCATCCCATGATGGATGAGGCGCTGGACTTCATTGAATCGCTTTAAAATCCTTTAACAAATCCCCTTGCAAAAATTCTCACTCAACTATATCATTCGTTTAAAACAGGTGTTTGAAACGAATGTTAAAGTGGGGAATATGGCTAATATATTGAAATTTATAGGATTTTTGGCGATTGTTGCGCTCTCCGGTCCCTGCTTTTCCCAAGCGGTCGTCCTGAATGAGGATGTGATTCAGAAGTTTGCGGAGAACAGTACTCCGAGGCTCGACGAGATCGAAGCGGCGTTTTTGAATGTGAACCTGACTCAGAATCAGATCAATGAAAAGTATGCGCCGGAACTCTTCGGCCAGTATGCGCATTCAGAAACTCATGAGAAGGCGATCGTTCGCTTTCAGCCGGTTTTCAGTCCGATTGATCAGGCCCAGCTTGGTGTGAGACAAAACCTTGCCCACGGGTTTTCGACTTCGGCCGCTGTTATCACGGACCAGCGGAGTGCGGGCCCTACTGCCTTCAGCGGAAGATTCAGGAATGCCACAACGACTACACTTCGGTTTACTATGCAGATGGATCTTTGGCGCGATCTCTTAGGAAGAATGAGCAAGGCCGAAATCGAAAGTGCGAGTCTTGAGCGCCAGCGCGCAGAGATGGAAAAAGAAATTTCCCGGAAAACTTTCCGTCTTTCCTTGAGAAGACTCTACTGGTCACTTGTGGCCAACAACGAGTCGATGAAAATTTCCGGAGAGCTCCTGAAGTCAGCTGAGCTTCTTTTAAAGGAAACCGGTCGCAGGTATAAAGACTCCGTTGCGGAAGCCGATGAAGTCGCCCGCTATGATGCACTCGTTGCCTCAAGACAGGGGAGGATCACGTATCTTCTTTATCAAAGAGAAGCCCTCTTAAAGCAGCTCCAGAATCTTGTGCCGGAACTTTCCGCGAAGGAAATCACTCTCGGTGAGTACGATGTCCCGAAGACGATTGAAGAAGTCCTTGCTTGTACCGCCGGAATTGCCACTCAGTCCGCGGTTCCGTACCAACACACTACTTATGATGAAATCGTCTCGCTCATCCGGAAGAACCGCGAACAACGGGACCTTCTGAACTCCCGCTACTCCGACATCGACGTGAAACTCTTTGGTACGGCGAAATCCACCGGCGTTTCCTCAGCTCCTTCCGGTGCCAATGGTTACAGTGGAACATACGGTGGTTCCATCAATGACCAGAAAAACAATAACCGCACCGGTTACGAACTGGGCGTGATGTTCACGATGCCTCTGGGAGACGCGAAGAAAAATACTGAGCGCACCAAAGAGCTCTACGACCAGAAGCGCCTCCAGGCGTCGCTCACGAATACGAATAATCAGATCATCAATGCGCACACAAGTTTTGCGAGAACCATTACCTATCTAAATGATGTCGTGAAGGCGCAGAGGATTTCTTCTGCCGCCCTCGATAAGAGGCTCAGACTCATGCGGAAAAAATACGAGCAGGCGAGGGTCTCTGTGAATGATCTCGTTCAGGACCAGGACGCCCTTCTTTCTTCCGAACTGACTACGATTGATGTCCGCCTCCAGATTATCAACACCCTCTTTGATTACTTAGTCGTCTTCCCGGAAACGCCATGTGCGTTCAACAGGATTTAATATGAGAAACCTCGCCAAATTTTTTATCGAGAATAGTAAGCTCACCATCGTCTTCTCACTATTCCTGATCCTCTTCGGGATCATGGGACTGAAGCAGATGAATGCGGAGTCTTATCCGTCAGTGGATTTTGCCACGGCGATCATTGAAACAGAATATTTCGGTGCCTCTCCTGAGGACATTGAAGTGAAAATCACTAAGCCTATCGAAGACGAGCTTCGCGGAGTGAGTGGGCTGAAAGATGTGCGCTCCATTTCCCAGGCCGGCCGCTCGAAGATCGTCGTCCGGGTGGACATGGATAATTCCAAAGTGATCGTGAAAGACGTCATGGGTGACATCCAGCGGGCGATTGACCGGGCAAAAGATCTTCCGGTCGATCTTCAGGACAAGCCAAAGTTCACGGAAATTAAATCCGAAGAATTCGCGGCGATGGAAATCGCCGTCGTGGGTCTCAATAAAGAGCGCCACCGTGACCTCGTCGCGGACTCCCTGAAAGAAGACATTGAAGACGATAAGAACGTGAAGGCCGTGATCCGCGAAGGTTACCGCGAAAGGGAATTTGAGATTCTCCTTTCCCGGAAAAAGCTCGATGACTTTCACATCGGTGTTGATGAGGTCCTTCAGAAAATCGGTTCCCGGAACACTAACACTCCCGGGGGGGATCTCGAAACGCACGAGATCCAGCATCTCGTTCGTGTTGACGCCAAGATCAAGTCGGCCGAGGAACTCGGAAGCACTCCGATCCGTTCGACTTTTTCCGGCGGTATTATCCGCTTAAGGGATGTTTCAAAAGTTAAAGACGCCGATCAGTCGGCGCGCACGCTGGCACGATACATGGGTACACCGGCGACACTCCTCACCGTCCAGAAAAAATCTGGTGCCGACACCCTGAAGCTCATTGAAGGTGTGCGACCGGTTTTAGAACGGTATAAGAAAACCTATCCGGATCTGAAGTTTGAAATTTATTTCGACGAAGGTGTGAACGTTGAGCAGAAACTCTCGACACTTTCAAGTAACGCAACCTCCGGTCTCATTGTGGTGGTTTTTGTTCTCCTTCTTTTCATGCCGGGACGGATCGGGCTTATGGTTTCGATTTCCCTTCCGGTTATTCTTCTGGCCACGATCGGTCTCATGCCGTTCATGAACCAGACCCTGAACTCCATTACCATCCTCGCTCTCATCATCGCGATGGGGATGCTCGTGGATAACTCGATTGTGATCGCCGAAGAGTACATCCGGCGAAGACAGCTGGGATCCAATTCCCTGGATGCTGCGGTTGATACGATTGAGATTATGTGGCTGCCAATTTCGGCCACGGCCTTTACGACCATCGCGGCTTTCCTTCCGATGCTCGTCACGACCGGGATCATGGGGCGCTTCATTGCGCCGATTCCGATCATCGTGACCGTCGCTCTTCTCTTCTGTCTCTTTGAATGTTTCTTCCTTCTTCCGATGCGCCTTCATATCATCGGTTCTCGCATTGACGTCTCGAAGCTTGAGATGAAGAGCGGAGGCTGGTTTGACCGACTGGCGAAGAGATTTGAGAAGTTCATGGATCTCACTGTCCGTCACAGATACATCACAGCGGCATCTATGCTTGGGGTATTCATCTTCTCGATGATTATGATCGGTGTCTTTAACAAGTTCATGCTTTTTCCTCCTGAGCAGACGAAGATTTACGTCGCACGATTAGAGATGCCGGAAGACACGAAAGTGGAGAAGACGTTTCACACACTCAAAGATCTCGAAGAAAAAATCAAGACGGCCTTACCGAAAGAGTGGCTCGAGCATTCTGTATCGATTGCGGGGACCTCTCAGGTTCAGCCGACGGATGTACGGGGGGCAACTGGTGACAACGTAGGTGTGGTGAAAATCTACGCCACGGATTTTGCGAAGTACGATGTTCCTCACACGGAATTCCTCGCGAAGCTTCGTCAGATTAAAATTGCCGGGGCAACGACCCTCGAATTTGAAGAACAGATTAACGGTCCACCAGTGGGTGCTCCGGTCACAGTGACCTTCCGCTCAAACGATGCGGCAAGCTTAGATGGCATGCTTCAGAAAGTGATGGCGGACCTGAAGCCCGTGAAAGGAATCTTCGACGTGAAAATCGATGACGTCTACGGGCCACCGGAAGTGAAGGTCCTGCTTGATTATGAAAAACTCGATCGCCTGGGTCTCACCGCAGCTTCCGTCGGGAACACCGTCAGAACTGCGCTCACGGGAACCTTTGTTTCTGACGTGACGTTAAGTAACAAAAAAGCTGAGCTCAAGGTGAGCTTCGGGGATGTTTCCAAAGAAACCGTGGATGATCTTGCGAACGTGAAGATCATGGACGCCCGTGGAAATCTCGTTCCGCTTTCTCTCATTGCGAAGTTCGAGCAGTCTCGCGGAACACCTCAGGTAAAACGCCACGACTTCAAGCGGGCGAAAACCATCACCGGGAACATTGATACGGAAGTCATCACTTCCGTGAAGGCTAACCAGATTGCGGCAGAATCGTATAAGAAGTATTCGCTGAATCACCCTGATGTGACGATGGTCTTCGGGGGTGAGCAGGAAAGTACCAACGAATCCATGGCCTCCCTCGGAAACGCCATGATCCTCGCCCTCATCGGAATCTACGCCATCATGGTTTACATTTTCCGCTCCTACATGGCGCCGGGACTTATCATGACGACGATCCCGATGGGACTCCTGGGTGTGTCTGTCTCATTTTTCTTCCACCAGCGTCCCGTGAGCTTCCTTGCGATGATCGGTGTGATTGGTCTGGCCGGGATCATCGTGAACAACGGAATCATTCTCATCGACTTCATCAATCAGATGAAGGCCGAAGGAAACATGAAACTTCATGAGATCCTTGTGAAGGCTCCGACGATCAGGCTTAAGCCAGTAATGGCAACGTCGCTGACAACGATGGGAGGACTTTTCCCTACCGCTTACGGAGTCGGGGGAGCGGATGCGATGCTTGTGCCAATGACACTGGCCATGGCTTGGGGGCTTACGACTGGAACACTGCTGACACTTATCTGGATTCCATCCGGCTACGCTATTATTGAAGACATGATGAATATCAGAGACAAGATACCGTTTTTTGCGAAGATGAAGATGCGGGCCCTCGAAAGAGAGGAAGCCTCGGCTATCGGAAGCATGGGAAAATAATATGACGGACCAGAGTACAGAGACCAAGTCACGGATCATGGAAGTCGCAAGAGTGCTCTTTGCCAACAACGGTTTTGACGGAACCAGTGTGCGGGAGATCGCGAGGCTTGCGGAAGTGAACGTGGCCTCAGTGAATTATCACTTCGCAGGTAAAGAAAAACTCTTTCACGAGATCCTTCTTAAGGGTCATGCCGATTGTTCGGCCGATATCCAGAGCATGGCCTTGGCGGGTGCCAACCTCGAAGATGTCCTGGTGGAAATTTTCCGGTACTTCCAGACCAAGTCACATGATCTTCTTTCACATTTTAAGATGATGATGTCGACGGACCAGAAAATTGTCCCGGCCGGCGAGGACATGGGGCCCCCGGGTGGTAAGGCGATTGTGGAAATTATCATTAAAGAGACCGGGAAGAATGTGACCGAAGAGGATCTTCACTGGGCGCTTAAGTCCCTGTTCAGCCATACGATCCACATGTCCCTGATGTACAATTGCTGCTTTAAAAACAACGCAGTTCCGTATTCCTCCCGGGAAGATATAGAAAAAGGTATCCGCCGCCTCACCCGGATCGTCTTAAAAGAACTTAAGGTCTAAATATCTGAAAAAAGGGCACTTAGGTGCCCTTTCTTTTTTACCTAGTCTATATATCCAAATTTGACGCGGTGCTAGAGTCTACGAAACTATCAAGGACTTGGAGTCATGCGTTTACCCCTCATTGGTCTCTTATTATTTTCTCAGCTGAGCTTTGCCCAGGAAGCCGCGACTGTTTCGTTAAAGAACGATCGCGAAGGGAAAAGTTTCTTTGAGAATCCCGCGAAAGTCTCGCGCGCCCTTCGCGACTTCAAAGGCGAAGAGCTCTTAGAGATTTATCAGAACTCTATCAAAGGTGTGGAAGGCTCGAAGCTCTGTGCCTTCGACGTGAACAAGTCGATGAGCGATGCGCTTCTTAAAAAGAGCCGCCGCTTCGATGCTTACGAGGGTGTTCTCCTTTATCTCAGATCAAAAGACCAGTTCGATGATGTGGTGGTGAAGATCCTCCTCGATGCGAGAAAAGTTTCTACGACAACAATTGATCTGCCGAAATCGGAAGACCAGTTAAGAAAGCCATCGGATAAAGTAAAACTCGCCGAAATGGTGAAGACCGTCGGAACTTTCAAGGAAAGATTCCTGAAGAACGCTTGCTATGACGATGCGTACAGAAATCTTCTGGGCGAAATCAGAAAAGTGGGCGACGTCACAGACGTTGAGCTCGAAGGTCTCTTTGTTGAAGCCGCGAAAAAGAAAGTCATCAACACAGAAACGTATCTTTTACTCGAGCGCGCTCGGCTGAATGAGATCAGCACGAACGGATTAACTCTTAAGTCGTACTACCAGAAGATGACTTCGCTTCGCCTCCACAAGCCGCTTCGTGATGCCACTGAGAGAAGTGACTTCATTACGGAGAAGGCCCTCAAGACGAAAGTCAGTCACCGAATCCAGCTCTACGCGAATTACTCTGACCTTCAGATCATGCTCATGGCCGATGTCGTGAAACGCCTCCGCACGCGTCTTGAAGCGAAGAAAGTCACGATCTCGATTTTCGGTGAAGATGAAGAAGTGGAAATCATCACACTCGAACCGATGGAGCGCTTCCGCCTCGCGATCAAGCTTCTCCGGAAAGACATGGCCCTCCTTGCGACCAACACATATTTCAACGGAAGAACTCCGGGCTACATGGATCTCATCTCGGCTTCGTACGAGACATCCCTTATCCCGGCGACGGAACTGAAAGAGCTCGGTGGACTGGAAGAAATCTGGAACCCGGCGAAGACGTTCTGGGAGAAAGCTTCTGTCTGGATCCGCACGTTCAGCTCAGTAGCGACCGTTGCGATCCCGGCACCCTACGGATTTATCCCGGCCCTGGTCCTCGTCGTGATCGAAGCAACAGTTGGTAAAGGCGCAGACACTCAACCTGACAACACGGTGTTATTCTAATGAAAACGAAAATCTTAGTTCTCTTAAGTTTATTCTCTTTCTCCGCTCTGGCGATTGATCATGAGATGGAAGCGCTGGTTCGCTCGGATCTCGCGAACATGCCGGTGACGGAAAAAGTCACTCTCACGAATCTCGTTTCAGAGGATTCGTTTGACGGAGAGTTCTTCAAGATCGTGAAAGGGAAGTCCCAGGATGCGGTGAAATTCTCCGAAGAAAAGCACCTCACTTTCCGTGCGGCGACGGCTTACTATCACCTGATGAAGGCCCGCTCATTCTTCGTGGACGTCGTAAAATCTGAGTACGTAAAAAACATTCCGAAGATGACGATCAGAATCGAGCACTCGAACCAGTTCTCGGAGCTCGGGCACTTTGCTCATGACAATCTTGAGCCACAGTTCAACAACGCTCTCACGATTCCTGCCGGGAAAGGTCTCGAGTCCCGCGGAGTGCAGCCCTGGGGAATGGAAATCTGGTTCCGTCCATCGAAGAAAATTAACATTAAAGACCTCCGCGTTAACAATCTTCAGCAGCAGGAGTTCCAGGTTCTTCTTTCTCAGTTCCGTGACCAGATCCGCATGCAGTCGCTCCAGCGCTTCCTTTCGAACATCGCTGTGGCCTACACCAATAATGATTACCAGGGCCCGAGTCCGTTTTCTCAGGAATCCCTCATCCGGACCGTGGGATCGACTCTGATCATCGAGGCCGGATACCTCCTGATGGATCCGCTGACAAAGATGCTTTCGCGCAAATGGTACTGGCTTGATACAGCGATGATCCCGGAAATCATTTACCACGAGTACTCGCACGCTGCCCTTTCCGATGCTCTCGTTCTTTCCCACTCAACAGCAGTGATCGAAGGGATGGCAGATTTCTTCGCGGGTCAGATTGCGGATTCTCCGAAACTCGCAACCCGGATCAAGAAGTACAATACGTATAACGGTAAGAATGCGAAGAGAAAACAGGATTACATGATCCAGTTTGAAATGCAGGATTACGCCAATACGGATTTCGTCTTCGGGATGCTCTGGGAAATGAAGAAAGTTGTCGGCGACAAACAAGGTCTCGACTTCATGTACTCTCTCAGAAAAAACATCACGACGAATTCTGGTATCCGGAATGAACTGATTGAAGGGATTCTTAACACATGCGACGAGATGTGCGAGATGCCTTTCAACGACAAGATCCGGATCCTGAAGGCCCTGAACCTTAAGGGTCTCTAAATCCTTCGAGAGAAAAATTTTCAAAAATTCCCACTAAAGATACGGCCGTGATAAAAACGGCCGTTCTTATTTTTAATAGCCTGTAGGAGGGTTACCATGTTTAAAAAATTAATCACGTTGATGATGGTTCTCGCTATCACAACAACGAGTGCATTCGCCGGATCAAACGCAGGCCTTAAGTCAGCGTTCGACGAGCTTAACTATTCACTCACTGTTGAGTGGAACCAGAAAGACAAAGCTTTCTACGATGCTCAGATGAACAAGTTCAAAGCATCTGTGAAAGCACTCCAGTCAAACGGTCTTACGAACGCTGAACTCATCGAGTTCGTAAAAGCGGAAGTAAAAGATGCGAAAGTTGCCCGCGATATGGAAACAGCTTTCAACATGATCCAGCTCCAGAAGATGAGCTCTTCTGAAGCCGCGAACTACATGACTGAAACAATGAAGAAGTCTTACTCAACAGGCGCTTCATGGAACGGTGATGCTGTTCTTTACATCGGTCTCGGAGTTCTTATCGTTGTTGTTGCTCTCGCAGCGGCTGCTGGCGGATACTCTGGTGGATCTTCTAACGGCGGTGGATACTGCGAAGAAGTCTATGTTTGCGATACATATTGCTACAATGACTACTACTGGGGATACACTTGCGAAGATAACTGCGGATACGAATGTTACTAAAAAAAGGGCCCCTTACGGGGCCTTTTTTTTTATCTTTTTCTGAGTTTGGTTGAGGACTGACTCTCGTGAGCGTGATGTCCCAGGAAGACGACATTGATCTCAGGATTCATTTTCTTCACAACTGCTTCTGCATTCTTCTGCTCATCATCCTTCTCTAATCGTGAGGCCACGTAGAGTGTATCCAGCATCGGGAGAAGCTCCTGAGCACGGGTCCAGGTCGGGATGTTCACGAGGCTGTCAAACCCCAGAAGCAGCGAGAGTTTTTTCTTCGGGTAGGCCTTCTTGAGATTTTCGATCCATTCGACGGTCGGATTTTTTTTCGGATCCAGAAGGAATGTCGGAACCAGAAACTGGTGGGCCTTGAATTTGATCTTACCGGCGAGCTCGATAGTGGAGAGGACCGGATCCACTTCCTGGACATCTTTCCAGGGATTTCTGTCCGGAAGGACGAAGCAGGTTTTCTCATCGGGCAGGAGATTCAGACAGGCCTGATGGCCCGAATGCCACGGAGAAAAAGTTCCGCCGAAGAAAACCCATTCATCCTTATCGTAACCCACCACGAGTTCGGGACACATGCCGTGGAGTTTTTCGTAGTCCGGAGAAACCGGGTAGCGGGCACTGGCGAGGTCAACGAGATTTCTTGCATCAGTTGGTAAAAGATCCGGAAGGAGCGACGTCCAGGCCATCATGAAAATGGTTTTTTTTGTGAATTCGAATTCGACGGTTTCTTTCCACTTGAAAGGAGTCGTGAGTTTTTCACCCGGCTGCGGGGTCCGCGCCTTGAACATCTCACCATTGAAGAGAAAGAAAAATTTGCTCAATCAGGGTAAACTGAAGGGAAGAGATTTTCCTAAATTCAGTTCCTCTAGATCCATTCTACATTGATAAACAAAAATTTCCACCCCCGCCGCATGCGCCTTTTTCAGAAGCTCCCCATAAACAGGATCAAGTGAGACGGCAGGACGGAAACTTTGAACATCCTCACGCTGGACCACATAGAGCATGGCGGCCCTGAGACCCGCTTCCTTAAGCTTCATAAGCTCTCTCAGATGTTTCTGGCCCCTCTCTGAGACAGAATCGGGGAATTGTGCCACTCCCTCGAGTTTCAGTGTCACGTTCTTTACCTCAACGTAACATGGAGGAAGAGTCGGGTGACCTTCGAGATAAAAATCCACCCTCGAGTCGCCGATCTTTTTTTCCGGCTGAATCATGGTGTAACCCTGAAGTTCGGGAATGAGATTCCCGTTTAACCACTCCTTCACGAGCTTATTGGCATTCCCCGTGTTCACACCGATCCAGGTTTCGCCGTTATGAATGAGCTCGAGAGTGTGGGGCATCTTGCGGGCGGGATTTTCGGAAACGGAGACCGCGCACTTCCATTCCGGTTCCCAGCAGGACTGCATGCTTCCGGTGTTCGGGACGTGGACCGTGAGGAATTCCCCTTCTAATTCGATGTCAGCGAGGAAGCGCTTGTAGCGCTTTTTCAGGACCGCGGTCTTCAGGGGTTTATCCCATTTCACAAAACAGTACTCCGGAAAAAAGAAATGGCCCCCGAAGGGGCCATTTTAGGTGGGCCATTCTGGGGTCCGGTTTTATCGGCCGTAGGGGCGGTCCAATTCTACTTCAATCGATCCAACCAGGACAGGGGATTGGGTGAAGACACGTATGTCGGCGAGAGCGGTCGGGGTTGTCAGGAGGACAATGGTTCTTCCCTGGGCAACGATCGCGCGTCCGACGATGTAACCCTGACGGGACATGAGTGTAATCTCAGAGTTGCCGTAGCCACGAAGAGTGGTCTCAAGAGTGAGAGAGCGAACCGCTGAGTACTCCCGTGAGAAGCTTGCGAGATCGAGTGGGTAAGCAGCGCTGATTTCCTGGTTCACGAGAATTCTGTTCGCAGAAGGCATCGGAGGAAATTGCGGGCCCTGTGGACCTTGTGGGTACTGGCCGCGAACCTGACCGATCCTGATATTGATGTCCATGATTCTTGCTGATCCGAGAACGATGAGTTTGAGTGTGCGCACTTCTTCTAAAGACTGAAGCTGGATCGGGTGCATTCTCTGCCCATTCATCAGCGGGCGTGAAGTTCCGGCGATGCGGCCGTTGAGTTCCACTTGCACCGAGGCCTGTCCGTATCCGGTGGATGAACCCTCCACAGCGAGGCGGTCGATCTGAGCTCCCTGAAGTGTCTGGCCGAGCTGCTCACGAACCAAGCGTTCAATCTGGATTTCTCCGCCGCGCATGAGATCCTGATTCACGTGAACAGTCACAAGAGAGTTAGCGGCCACCTGGATATCCTGGCGACCAATCGGCCCCTGCTGGCGAGAGCGGAGGCGGGCCGAAATGCTTTCAATATATACGTCATCGAGGGAGCTGAGTTCGAGATCCTCAAGTGAACCTAAGTTCATGGCACGAACCGGAAGCTGCATGAGTTGTCTTCCGGCCTGGAGATTTTCCACGATCCCGCCGCGTGAGAGAAGCTGGAGACTTCCGCCACGAGGACCGAAGCTCTGAGCTGTGACAACAAGAGAGACAATTTCAGCGCGCGAATCGCGGGCAAATAAATATTGCGAGAGACGGATTCTTTGACCGCGGCCAATTGATTGCTGGATGCGGGCCTCGATATTTTCTTCCTGCGCAACCTGCGGCTGCGGGAAATTTGGTTGCGGATAATTTGGCTGTGGGTAGTTCGGCTGTGGGTAGTTCGGGAGCGGCTGTGGGTAGTTCGGGAGCGGCTGTGGATAATTTGTCTGAGGAACTGGTGGCTGAGGAAACTGTGGTTGTTGAGGCTGTTGCGGTTGCTGCGGTTGACGAGGACCCTGATCGGGACGTCGCTCATCGCGGGGACCTTGATCGGGACGTCGTTCATCACGTGGCTGGCGTGATTCATCATAACTAGGAAGGGGTCTGACCTGGGCGAATGCCTCAAATGACGAAAGCGTAGCTGCGAAAAGAACAAATAATGACCATGAAGCGTTTTTCATGCTTTCTCCTGTGTTTCCCCAAACTTCATGTTTGAATTAAAAGCCTAGAGAGCAAGAGTTTTGCCAAGAGTAAGATTTCACGAAAAAAAAATGAGAATCCGAGTGAAACCGGCAACTAGACGCGGCCAGTTGCCTGAGAGAAATTGCTGTGCAGAAGCTAAATGGTGGGGCCAGTTTGTCACCTGAGTAGAGTTGTTTTGGCCCCGCAAAAGAGTTTAGACGTTAACTTTTGTCCCTACCTAACCGATGAAAATCAAAACAGATTTTTAGACAGAAAATGGTCCTTTCGCTAAGATAGGCCAATTTATTTTTGAAGGAGCTCTCCCATGTCTGACAAGGCCAAACTTATTCTCGGTGATAAAACTTTTGAACTCCCGACGTTCACGGGTTCCGAAGGTGAGAAGGCGGTCGACATTACGAAGCTTCGAGCGGAAACGGGTTACGTCACTCTCGACACAGGTTACATGAACACGGGTGCCTGTACTTCTGCGATTACGTTTCTCGATGGTGAGAAAGGGATTTTAAAATACCGCGGTTACTCGATTGAAGAGATCGCAGAGAAATCTTCTTTCCTCGAATCTTCTTACCTCGTGTTCTACGGAAAACTTCCGACAGCAACTGAGCTCAAAAATTTTGAAGATAGAATTGCTTCTTTCGATGACGTGCCGGAAGGGATCAAGCAGCAGATCAAGGCGTTTCCTAAGAACGCTCACCCGATGGCGGTCCTTGCTTCGAACATGGTCTCACTTTCTGCGTTCTACGAAGACATGTGTGCCCAGGACTTAACTCCGGCACAGAAAGATACGGCGATCGTTCAGCTCATGGGGCAGATCAAGATCATGGCGGCGTACGCTTACCGTCACTCACAAGGAAAAGATTTCGTTAAGTCTGATAAGTCTCTCGATTATTGTTCGGACTTCATTCACATGATGACCGGTGATAAGAATGTAAAAAAAGAAGTGGCGAAGGCCCTCGATATTCTTCTCATCCTTCACGTTGATCACGAGCAGAACTGCTCAACATCTTCCGTTCGTCTCGTTGGTTCTTCGAAGGCAAATATTTTTGCCACGATCTCTGCCGGTGTTGACGCTCTCTGGGGACCTCTCCACGGGGGAGCTAACCAGGCCGTTCTCGAGATGCTCGCGGAAATCAAAGACTCCGGCAAAGGCTACGAAGCCTTCCTCGCTGAGGTAAAAGACAAGAACTCAGGCTCGCGCCTCATGGGTTTCGGTCACCGCGTTTATAAGAACTTCGATCCGCGCGCCAAAATCATCAAAGTTGCGTGCGACACTGTTCTCGCAACTCTGGGTGTGAAAGATCCGCTTCTTGATATCGCCAAAGGTCTTGAGGCCGTTGCTCTCAAAGACGAATACTTTGTTTCCCGTAAACTCTATCCGAACGTGGATTTTTACTCAGGGATCATCTACCGCGCCCTCGGCATTCCGACGAACATGTTCACTGTTATGTTTGCCATGGGACGACTCCCGGGCTGGATGGCACAGTGGAAGGAAATGGTCGAGCAGCCAGGATTCAAGATCTGCCGTCCGCGCCAGATCTACACCGGGGATACGACGAACACGTACAAAGACATCAAATCAAGATAGAGAGAAGGGCCTTCGGGCCCTTTTTTTATAGCATTCCAGTGCGACTGAACACATCTTCCACTTCACTGCAGTCATTCTGACTTAAGAAAGAATGACAGGCCTCCAGAGTGCCCACGGCAGCTTCCTTAAAGTCGGTCAGTTCGTGGAAGTAATGGGTGAGGGCAAGGTATAAAAGTTTTTCTGCTTTTTCCTGACCCAATTTTTTATGCATGAGATACCAGGTGTGACCCGGGACCGTGGCATTGTAGTGAATTCCACAGAAGTCATTTTTTTCCAGGCACGGTTCAACGATAGGAGCGGCGTCAGAAATTTTTACGGGAAAGGGTCTTGTGACTAATTCTCCTGCTCCATCCTTAAACTGACCCATGAGGCGCGAGGGATCCATGAGATCACGGATCGCCTGATTCCCTGAAGTCTCAAGGAAGACAGTCTTTCCGAAATTCCAGTCATCAGC
>CANGAC010000065.1 GCA_947451425.1 Bacteriovoracaceae bacterium
AACGGATAATTTCTGGAATCTCTTTAAGGACGCTTTGTTCTTAGCTCTCGATCACAAAATGAAATGAAGAAGAAAGAATAAAAAAAAAGCCCTCTTGCGAGGGCCTTTTTTTTATTGCTGATTTGTTTCTGAACCACTTCCACTACCAGATGTCGTTCCGTCCTGTCTCAGGACTGGTTGTCTCTGTTGTTCGGCATGGTAAGTCCACTCACACATCATGTTCTGCGCAGCGATTGAGTTCATGTCTGCACCCATCATGCCATAAGGATTCATCATCCCCATCATACCGTAGCCGCCAAATCCTCCGAAAGCTCCACCGAGGCCCATGCCTGGAAATCCGCCCATGTAACCACCGGCCATTCCTCCGGCAAGACCAAGACCTCCACCGTAGAATCCACCGTGAACAGCTCCACCCACAGTTCCTTCAGCCGAGTTCGGAGTGTTCGTGGATGAACCACTTCCGCTTCCTGATCCACCAACAAGACCCTGATACATTTCTCTGAAGTAATCATTCGTGACCTGTTGCGAGGCCTGGTTACATTCGTTGATTTTTCTTTCATGCCGCTGGTAAATTGTTTTAATTTTGTCGCAGTTTTCGCGGGATGAAGTCGGGTAAGTGTTCACTTGTCCAGAGAGGGAATTGTAAACCCGGCTGCTGGATTTCTTCGGAAGACAAACTCCGTCCTGGATATCAAATTCATTTTCTGTTCCCATCGGAATGGCGAGAGCTGAACGTCCCACCACCTGACGATAACCATCGCGGATCCGGTCCGTCGTGCGACGATCGCGGCGCCATTGTGAACGGAGGCGTCTGAGTTCCTCACCGTTTTCGATGCCCGCTTCTTTTGCCTGGTCTTGCGTAAGACGCGAAAGCGGAACGAGTTCGTAATTAGGATCCATCCCGTACGTATTCAGATTATTTCTGTTCGTAAGATCAAAGGGTCTTGCGGTTTCACCCGGAGCGAGCGCCGGAGCCGTTCTTTTTCTCACGAAGTAGGTCGGCTCAGAGCTCATGAATCCGCCCTGACCCTGCATCTGCATCATGCCCGGGCCCATCATTACGGCACCATTGACCATCATCTCACGGTACTGCTTGATCTGATCCTGAGTCGGCGTCTCACCACCCATGGTGGATTTGATCACTCTTCCCTGAGCATCTCTTTCGAGAGTCACCTGCAATTCAAATTTATTTCCGTTGTAGCCGGGAGACTCGAGAACCAGAAATTCCTTATTCCCTTCAGTGCGCTGAGATTTAATCTTCTGCCAGGCATTCGATTGAACTCTGCCTTCGTGATTGAGTTCAACACCGGCATACATCCGGCAGCGGCTGTAATCCACGTCCACAGCAAAGGCTGAAGTCGCAGAAAGTGCGATGGTAGCGAGAATGATTTTTTTCATGGGTTCCCCTTGTTATGAATATCATCATAACAAAGGGTCAGAATTTCACAGGATGGAAGTTTATTCCGAAGTTCAGTTGAGAGAGCTAAGTGCTCTTCACCTGATGTTTCTAAGTATAATCGTCAGGCATTTTTCACCGGATCAGGAAGCATTCTGGTAATCACAATCGGGAGAATCACCAGTATGGACCCCAGGAGATAGGCCCAGACAGACCCGAACTTCCAGTAAATGAGCGATGCATAGATCGGTCCAAGCACTCTTCCGAGGGAGCTCAGACTGCGGAAAATCCCCAGACTCTGGCCCTGCATATTTTTGGGAGAGAACAAAGAGACGAGAGTTGTCTGGCACGGAATGATCATCGCTGAGCCAATGGCGAGGAAGAAGAGTCCGGCATAAAGCATCCAGGTTGAGTGCGCGAACGCCAGAAGAACTAATCCTGGCATCACACAGACGAGACCTTGAATCGACATTTTCTTTTCGCCCACCAGATTGGCCTTTCTTCTGACATAGCCTCCCTGGATCATTCCGATCCAGAAGCCGATGAAGATAAACATCCAGGCATTATCCAGAGACGTGTATCCGAGGCGTTCCACTGCTAAGAAAGTCAGAGTGAATTCCATTCCGGAAAAAGCGGTGATGAAAAGAAAATGCGCGAGATTGGTCATGTTCACAGCGTGAATCGGCAGTGGTTTCATCAGGACGAACGGATTCATTGTCCGCTTGAGTTCTCTTTCCGTGCCCTTCTTCAGAGTCTCCGGGAAAGTTTTCCAGATCGTGATCATGTTGATGAAGGAAAGAACCATCGCAAGGGCGGCCGGGGCCGAGAAAGGATTGATTCCGTACGCCGCCCATTCCGGATGATGAGCAATCGGATTATAAAGAGAAAGAATTCCTCCCATCGCAGGGCCGATGACAAATCCCACGGCAAAAGCAATCCCGATGAAGGCCATTCCCTTCGAGCGGTTCTTCTCATCCGTGATATCACTCACGACCGCCGAAGCAATCGAGAGATTTCCGGACATGAAACCACCGATGATCCTCGCAAGAATCAGGAGCGTGAACGATCCGGAGAAAACCCAAAGAACGTAACTGACAAAAAGTCCCATCACAGAAATCAGAAGAACCGGGCGACGTCCGATGCGATCGGAAATTCCTCCCCATAAGGGAGCAGCGATAAACTGAAGGAGAGAGTAAAGCGCCCCAAGGAGACCTCCGAAAAGAACGATGGTGCTGGCGGTTCCACTTTCCACCGAATAAGACTGGATATTGGTGATGAGATTCATCATCCCTTTCAGGATGAAGTTCTCAGAGTCAACAGACAGATAGTATTTCGCCATCGCCGGGAACATCGGGAAGATGATCGAGAATCCCACGAGATCGAGGAACATCGTAAGAAACATCAGTTTCAGGATGCGCTTGGTTTCGGGCGGGAGTTTTGACGGAGCTTCTTTTTCCTGTTCTTTAATCACGGCTTCGTACCTTCCTTCCAGATGACATTCGTAAAATAATTTATCGCGCTCAACCTGTGAGCCATTCGCATACGTATTGATGAAGTGAGCGTAGTCCCTGATCCATTCCGGATCCGTGTTGAGACACGGAATCTGAATGAGAGCTCCACCCTTCTCTTTTACGTCGTGACCCATTTCATTGCCGATTTCATCGGTCGTCTCAAGACAATCGACGACGAAGCTCGGGCAGTACACGGCGATTTTTTTCACGCCGCTTTCAATTTTTTTCATCACCGTCTTGTCGGTGTAAGGCCCGAGCCAGACTTCACTGCCGAAGCGGGACTGAAACGTCATGGAGATGGGAATATCAAGATCAAGCTGGTGCTTGATAAGTTCATAGGTCTCGAGGCAGTGGAGAAGGTAAATATCTTTTTTCTCGAGGACCCGTCTCAGGGGAATTCCGTGAAAGGAAATAATGAGTTCCTCAATGTCCTTGTTGGCACTCAGGGTTTCACGGATTTTTCTCACACCGTTATCGATGAAGGCGCGGGAGCGGTGGTACGAATTGACGACGGAGAAACTCGGAAGATTCACGCGGTTCTTGAACTCTCCCCCGATCGCATCAACAACGGACGCGATGGTACTTTCGGCATACTGAGGAAACTGAGGAAGAACCAGAACGTTCGAAGCTCTTTCACCGACGGGTTCTTTTTCCCACTGATCGAGGACTTCGCCGAGTCTCGGATGAGAGAGAAGGAATACATGATTGAGCTCCAGATTCGGATCCAGGTGCGGCTTCAGCGCACGGGCGACTCTTTCCGTATTGAGTACCAGAGGAAAGCCATCTCTCTCAGCGATCCGCGAATAGGCTTCGGCAGATTTCTTCGGACGGAAAGGAAGAACAAAAAGGTTCAGAATAATCTTCCAGAGTATGGGATTGATATCCACGACCCTTCGATCACCAAGAAATTCCTTGAGATAGGCCCTGACATCACTGACCTTGGTACTCCGGGGAGAACCCAATTGAGCGATGATAACTTTGGTTTTTTGTGACATACAAATCTTTGTTGTTGAAAGAATCCATCCTATTTGTCATATAGGACGCTAAATGACTAGAATTTAAGCTTTAACAAGGACCAGACAATGGCCAAAAAATCAAAAAATGCGGGTCGCGCGGACAAGGATCTCGAAACTGTGACCCTTTTAGGGAATACCAAGACGGATTATCCCTCTACCTACGCTCCTCAGGTGCTGGAAAAATTCCCCAACAAGAACCCGGGCTCTGATGCCTGGACGACTTTCATCTGTACGGAATTCACCTCGCTCTGCCCGAAAACGGGCCAGCCGGATTTTGCGAAAATTTTCGTGAACTACATCGCGGATAAAGAAATGGTGGAATCAAAGTCCCTCAAAATTTATCTCTTCAGCTTCCGGAATCACGGCGACTTTCATGAGGATTGCGTACAGAAAATCTGTGATGACCTCTATAAGCTCATGAAGCCGAAATACATCGAAGTCATGGGAGATTTCACTCCCCGGGGTGGGATTGCCATCTTTCCGTATGCCTCAAAAAGTAACGGCTCAAAAGAGTTTGAAGAGCTTAGACGGACTCGGATGGCCAATTATGCCCCCGGGAAGTACGGGATGGCATTGGACCGGCTTTACTAGTAAAATAGCATAAGAATTAAACAAGGATTTTTTCTATGATGGGTCTTGGAATGAGTGAGCTTCTGGTCGTGCTGGCAATCGTGGTGCTTTTCTTCGGAGGAAAAAAACTTCCTCAGTTAGGGAGCTCTCTTGGTGAATCGATCAAGAACTTCAAGAAAGGCATGAAAGAAGGCGACAACGACGATAAAGATAAAAAAGCCTAAGACAGCTTCTCCACAACCCGGATAACCACGGGCTCGTTTTCGTTCACAATCTCAATTTCTTCAAATATTTTCTGCACGACCGTCTCATATGAGGCGGTCTTGCCTTTTACTTTCAGTAGCTGAGTCACGTAGCGCGCGGCCCGATCGATGAGCTTATTGTTCGATGGCCTTACCCATGTCATGACATTCCCTTCGTAGCGTCCAAGAAGTCCCATGATGAGAGTTGAGTGAGCGTTGAGAAGCATCTTCACCATCAGGTGATTAAAGAGCGGCTCTTCACCCCACTCAAAGACAATCTCTTCTTTCATGCATTTCATGATGACTCTCCCGTCATCATAGCTCACGAAGAAATCTTCCGTCGGAATCTGCTGCTTTCTGTTCTTCCAGCCCTGAGCAGAAATATCAAAACCAAAGACTCTCTCGAGACTGATTTTCCCTTCGAGTTCTTTCCATTCAACCGGACGGGGTTTTCTCCAGAGAAGCTCGGACCAGGCGTGGCCCGCGTTCTGACCTTCCTGGATGAAGAGATAGGAAAGCGCGTGATCACTCGAGTGATCCAGCCTGTTTTCAAATCCCCGCAGAGAAAATGTGGGAGACCTTTCCGTTGTATCCGTGAGAATCGATACTCCGAGATAGGGATCTGTGACGTAATTGACGTATTTTTTCTCTTTGTAGAGTCCCGCTTCGAGCGTCGTGAATGGCGCCATCACTTCATAATGAGTCAGAGTCAGGCGGTTCAGAAAATCTTTGTAGAAGTTCCGGAAGGCCTGTTCATTTTCGTGGCGATAAAGAAGTCCCACACCAATTCCCAGCATGAGAACAGTGGATGACTGCATCCGGGTTGATCCGGAGATGGCCATCGGACCCACAGTGAGATTGATTTTTTTTATCGTTTTATTCTCAATCACTTCCCGCGAGCGGTGAATCGGCATGAGAACGTCATCCGGATTACAATAGAGGAAGTACGGACTGCGATCCGAAACTTTCGCCGCTTTATTACAGGCACCAATCACAAAGGGAGTCTCCCCGCCTTCGGTACTTGCCAGAAGAAGATCATGAGGACCAAAACCCAACTCCATGAGCTGCCTCTCTCCATATTCCGTGCGGTCT
The DNA here is from genome assembly GCA_947451425.1 of Bacteriovoracaceae bacterium. GTDB lineage: Bacteria > Bdellovibrionota > Bacteriovoracia > Bacteriovoracales > Bacteriovoracaceae > Peredibacter. The sequence goes on from CANGAC010000065.1 coordinate 5,828, forward strand.
TCAAAACTCTCCACGGACTTGATGAGAGCAAAGTCTCCGCCCGCCATGAAGGAAACAATCTGCTCCGACTGTCCAAACTCCTGGCGAAAGAGTGTTTCGAGGACCAGCGAGAGTCTTCCGGTGGCACCACAGCCCACCATAAAGATCTTGTGGCCCTTTTTGAGCGTATCCTGGATGTTCTGGGCAAGCTCCCACAGAAGATCCGTCTTCCCTTCCATGAGCCTCAGGGCCTTCTTATCCACAGCACCCAGAAGAGCGTGCGCCTGGGCCACGTCTTTCTGAACTAATTGGGAAAGTTCCTGAGTATCAGGGTGAAAACTTTCGGTGACGAGTCCCCCAAGCTGAAACTGGGGAGCGATTTTAAGAAATTCCTGCGTTTTTGTCCGGATGTCCATCTGTAGGCCTTGTATCTTTTTGCTCGCCTATTATGTCACCGCCGCCTTCTCTTTAGGAAGTGCGAAGAATAGAAACCGAATTTTTTGAGGTATTTTCATTGGAGAATGAGACATCAGGACATAAAAAAAGGGAGCCCCTGCTTGGCTCCCTTCTTTTCGGCATCTTGCCTTTGAGAGTGACATCCTGTCCCATCTTACACTCATTATACCCAATCTTTTTTTCGGACAAAGAAAAATATAGGTAGGAAAGTTTTTCCAAGCATTCTTATTTAAAACTTCGGGGGTTTCTCCTCACAAATTACTCTCTCACACTTACAAAACAGAAGTGCTTATGTTTAAATGATGGAAAACATAGATGAGTAACAGAGATAGTGGAGTGAAGAAGATGAGTATCCGACGAACCAGCTCAGGCAAGAAGAGTAATCTGGTAAAGACTTTCACCTACTATATTCCTGCGCCTCCTCACCGGAAAACCGGCTACCGGGAGAGGGAATTCGACAAAATCATGCAGGGAATTCTTACTTCCGGCTTCGAGCTTCTGAGCCTCACGGCCCATCCGGTTGGTGGTGATGACAATTCGGGCCTCTTCATTGTGTCGACCATCAAGGCCCGCGATAAAAAAGTTTTTGCTCTCGATGAGAGTCTCGATATTCAGGAAAAATTCAAGCTCGCGCACTCCCACTCTTCTCCGGATATCGTCCTCGATGAGGATGACGATGCTTAAGCTTCTCGTTTTCCTCCTCCTTTCGTCGTGCTCATTTTTCATTTCCCGGATTGATACGCCCCTGGTGAAAAACGACAAGATTGAAAGAGGCCCGGGCAAAGCGACCTACTGCAATCTCGATAAGAAGTTTCAGATCCAGCTGGTGGGGACCAACGAACTTTCTCAGAACACCTATCTCGACATGGCCCAGAAGGATTTCGGAAAACTCGATTTCTTCGATCACTTTGCCTTGTGGAGTCTCCTTCAGCTTTCCATCCGTCCGGACCAGTCTTCGGCCACCTCCCGCCTTCAGGTTTTGATTCAGCATGAGGAGAAAAGCTTTTACTTCGACTTCTTCTCAGAGAATCCGGAAGACCAGTATCCCTATTTCTACGGGATTGAATGGATTCTCCGGAAGTTCGGAAAGAAAACGAATCTGGAAAGCTATGCCAGAATTCTCGAAGCTTCCCTCGGGAAAAAACTTAAGCTGGGGAAAGATCTCGAAGGATTTCTGATCGAGCATCAGGAGGCCATCAAGTCTGATCCGGTTCTCCAGTCTTTCTACTTCCGGGGTAATGAAATCTTAAAAGAAGATGAATCAACTCCTCACGTCAGCTTCTTAGAAATCATCCGCGCCTACCGTAAAGTGGAAAAAAATCAAAAGATCGTGATCAATACGTATCTCACTCCGTTCATGACCAACAAAGGCCAGAACGGAAGATGCAATTACGATTTCAATCTTTATGACAATTCCATCTTTCTCATTGATAAGGTCATTCCGGTCGCGAATCTTTTCGGATTATCCCGGGAGAAGAGTGCTTTCATGGCATCAAGCTCCCAGAAGATTGAAAAGGTCATGCCACTCGGGAACTCTCCCCTCTTTAAGGGAGAATCAAAAGTCAGAAGCTCAGCAGTTTGTGTGATTGAAAATGAGAAGAACCGGATCTGGGCCTTCTCTAACCAGAGCCGCGATCCGGGCCAGCACTTGTTTCACCTCGTGAGATACGGACTTCCCAGAAGCCAGGCGGTTCCGGAGATTGATCGCCTGATCCGTCACTCCCGTCACCTCTTTCTCTCTGATCCGGTGAGGCTTATCATTGAATCCGAAAGAAGCCGCGGCGATCAGATTGAGAATCTCCTGAAACTCAATCTTCCGATCTACAATGCGGAAAAACTCGGGAACATCTGGTCGTATTCTTCGCTCAACGGGAATAGCCGCTTCATCATCGATGACCGCAATCCCGGGGCCTTTGTGTGCAGGTAACTGTCCGGGGACTCGCTTCGGGACGACTGACGTTCGTTGCGTATGAGAAAGAAGATCTGCAGAAAGATCTCCTTCACTTTCTTCTCGAGAAAGGAATCACGATCGCTTCAAGTTGCGACGGAGAGGGAGTCTGCAAGAAATGTGGGATTCAAAACGGTTGGCTCACCTGCCAGGTGACACTCGGGGAATTCCTCGAGCGCCAGCCTGATAGCGTGATTGATGTGTCTTATCTTTAGAGCTTTCTGAAACCACCGCGACCAGTGATGAAGTAACTGTCCACGTATGTGCGGGAGTTTATCACGTTCGAAGCCGTGTACTGCATGAGAAGAGTAGCACCCGCAATCGGATTGTCTCTTGTGCCCTGGTTCTGAATCCCGCCGAGTTTCATCGTGGCAGAGAAATCAAATCCCCAAAGAACGTTGACGTATTCCGGCTGGATCTGGGCCGCCGTGATGTAAGCACCTTTTCCGTTATAGGCCCCGTTGTAAGAGAAGATGATCGAGTACCGGAAAGTGATGACGTCGATAGAGTAAACATTCTTCAGTGTAATGGCGTACGTTCTCTTTGTCGGCATCGACCAGGATTCTGTGTCGAGGATATCGACGGGCGCGCCGCTTACTTTCGGAATAACTGAAATCGGATCAAACGCGGTCGTCACGTTCGGCTTACCGTGAGAAACCAGACGGTAGATATCTTCACCGAGAGCAACGAGGTCCCGGGCAGTGCTGATGACTTTCCCTGCTGTTTCAATTCGCGAAGGACCGGCCTGATCGAGGTAGGCCTCGCTGACTGTCTTCTGAACTGACTGATCGAGGATCACGTCGTGAGAGATCTCACTCACGACAACCTGAGTGATCGTCATGTACTTCGAATTATCATACGGAGTGTGTGAAGTTCCCCATGCCTGAGTTGCCAACATCGTAAGACCGAAAACGATTGTCTTATTCAACCCCATTGCATCCCCCTTAGGTTTTGAATGGCGCCAAAAGACCATACATCGACCTTAGATGTCAAAACATGAATTCTTATTGAGGCCAGGAGCGTTAACGCATAGAGCCATCTACAAGGTAGGTGGTAAAAATTACAAACTTTTCTCTTGTCGACCTTAAGAAATCCTCGGTAAATTCTTGCACCACCAACTATAAGTTTAACTAATTAATGCCTTAACCCAGGCTAATACTTAAAGGACTTCATGAAGAACTCGCTCGTCCTCCTTTTCGTTCTTTTCACCCTCAACGCCAAGGCCCTTACCATCGGAGCCTATAACATCAGAAATTTTGACTATGATGAGCGGGCGCGGATTAAAACAAATAAGCAGGAACTTTCCAACCTCCTGGTCACCTTGAACTTCGATGTTCTTTCCGTTGAAGAGGTGAACAACACGGCAGAGTTCGAAAAAATGATCGACGCAAAACTTCCGGGTTTTGAGACGGCGATTTCCCGTTGCGGAGGCGCTCATGGCCAGCACCTGGGATTTATCTATAATACGAATACGGTCGAACTCCTGAGTTTCAATGAAGATCTTTCCATCTCGGAACCAGGCCGCCCGGGAACCTGCGATTCCGGCGCCCGCCCTCTGGCGATTGCCCTCTTCAAGATCAAGGCGACGGGGCTGAAGTACTATGCACTGACGGCGCACTTAAAATCTGGTGCAGATGCCGCATCTCTTCAGAAGAGACAACAGCAGTATGAAATCATCAAAAGAACTGTCATTGAACTTCGTGAAAAATCGGGTGTGAAAGAGTTCTCCATCGCGGGTGACATGAACACCACTGAATACCTGAATCGCGGAAGTGACTACAAGTTCTTCTCGAAGATGGTTTCTGATCTTGGGATGACGGATCTTGCTGCAACCGCGGCCTGCTCTGCTTACTACTGGGGCGGGACAGATGACGGAATTGAATCCCCATCACTTCTTGATCACGTTGTAGTGACTCCAGGGCTCATGAAGAAACAGACCAAAGCAGAGCCATCCGGCCACTGCAAAAAAGTCAGTTGCCGCGAAGTTCCTGCAACGGAACTCGGGATTCTCTATGAGTCAGTGTCTGATCACTGCCCAATGACTGCTAATATCCAGTAATTGCCCTTGATGGAGCTCCTCCTCACTCTTAGAATGGGAGTGAGGAGTTCTCGATGAAATATCTCAGTATCGATCTTGAAGCGACAGGCCTTGGTGAAAATTGCCAGATCATTGAATTTGCCATGGTTCCCTTTGATACCCAGTTCCGGCGTCTCGAAGATTCTCTTGCACGAACCACTTACATTCACTGCCCTTCCTTTGAAGATTTAAAACCCACACTCGATCCGTGGGTTCGTGAGCATAACGAAAAAATTATCCGCAAGGCCCACTCTGAAGGCCTGATGCTCTCTGAGTTCAAAGAATGGCTGAAAACTTATCTCGAGAGTCCCGAAGTCCGGAATTATTTCCAGACTCAGAAAATTGTCCTTTTCGGAAAATCCATGAACGCCATTGATCTTCCTTTCATGAACCGCGATCTCGGTTGGGACTTCATGCGGCGCTATTTCCATCACCGCATTCTCGATCTCTCAAGCATCGGCTACGGCATGGTAGACCTCGGAAATCTCCCTCAGGGAATGGACTCGGGAACCAATCTCATGAATCACCTGGGAATGGGTGATGTCGCCCACACCGCTCTCGAGGACGCCAAGAACACGGCCATCATGTATCTGAAGCTTCTTGATAAATTCGGCGCAAAAAAAGATTAATCGTTCGACTTCGAAAGAAACTGGGCAGGATTTCTGACGGTGGATTTCACGCGGATTTCAAAATGAAGATGCGGACCTGTTGAGCGACCGGTGTTGCCCACGAGTGCAATCGTCTCCCCTTTCTTGACCTTCTCGCCTTTATCCACTTTGTTTTTTGTGTTGTGAGCGTAAACGGTGAACACATCATCACCGTGAGAAAGGACAATCATGTTCCCATATCCACGGATGCCGTTATCTGAATAAATAACAACACCACTGTCGACAGCAACAATCGGAGTTCCTTTTGGCGCAGGAATATCGATCCCATCGTGATGACGACGACCCCGTTGACCAAAATGAGAAGAAACCTTGTAGAAATTCGGAACGGGCCACAGAAATCTTCCGGTACCAAGATGCCCGTAATCTTCAACAACGTAAGTGTCTCTCAGAAGATAAGCAATGCCGACTTTCGAAGGGACAAAGAGCCATTCGTTACCGTTAAAGGATTTATCCGGATTGGCGTTTTTTAATTCTTCGACGGTGACACCATAGCGTTTAGCGACTCGGGCCATGCCGCCGGATTTCTCGACGTAGACATACTGGCCACTCTTCATCGATCCGCACGATGAAAGAAAGAAGAGGCCTATGATGAAACTAAGAACGAAACTTTGCATTCAATCTCTCAATAATGGGGGCCAGAACTTTCTTGTCCTGCTCCATCCCCCCGATCAAAGCGTGGGGAGTGATCGCAATCATATTATCCTGAACCACGTGACAATCGGATTCAGAGTTATGAAGAAATCCTTCATAATGTCCAGCGATCCAGAAATATTCTCTGCCTCGCGTGTCCATTCTAGCATGAATTTCTTCAGAGTATCGACGAAAACCTACCTCTGAAAGCTTCACTCCGCGAATTTCCTTCAAAGGAACATCGGGAACATTCACGTTCAACAAAGTCATAGGAGAAATGCATTTGTAGAGATCCTCTTCAAGACACATTTTGATAAACATCGCTGCTGTTTCGTAGTGATGTTTATCATTCACTTTTCCGAAGACGAGACTCACAGCAATCGCCGGCACTTTATGAAAGGCCGCTTCTCTGGCAGCGGCCACGGTCCCTGAATAGTAAAGATCCTGTCCGAGATTTGCTCCGCGGTTAATTCCGGAAACAACAACATCGGGACGATTCTCTTTCATCACGTGACCCACACCCATGAGGACGCAGTCAGCAGGAAATCCGCTACAACCATAGATGTTCTCTTCGAGCCGCTCAAGACGCAGAGGTTTGTCGAGACTCAAACTGTGACCCGTCGTAGAACGCTCTTCAAGTGGAGCAATGATTGTCGTGTGATAGGAATCGCGAAGCGCGTGATAAAGAGATCTGATGCCAGGTGCTGTCACACCGTCATCATTGGCCAGCAGCACTCTCATGTGATTTTCTCCAAAGCTTCATTGATCTGAGTTTTATCTGGTCCACATTCCGATATGAGTTCTGCACGTCTGCTGCAAGATCCACACTCGCAGAAATTTCATCGTGACCGACAAAAAAATCAGCGCCGGTAAAATTATCGGCATGCAGATAGACCCGAAGATGATTCTCTTCGATCAGAGTCCAGAGATGCGGCAGTGACTGATAGAGATCCTGGAATTCCAGAGGAAGAAGAACCCCACAGCAATTTTCTGATTTCAGAATATTCCGCCAGTCGCCTTCAGGCCTGAAATACCAGAGATACGGAAGACCCAGCGATTCGTAAAATTCTGCCTTCTGGTTATCACGGAATTCGAGAAGCAGATTGTCGTGTGAAGGTTTCAGGATATTCAGTGCAGAAAGAATGGTCTCACGGGTGTCGTTAGCGAAGACGAGAACCGATTCTGTTTTCGGATTCAGTTTCAGGAGTTCCTGAAGACTGCGAAAAGAAATGAGATTGGCGCTTCTTGCCCTGAGATCAAAGGCAAAGCTTTGAACGTTGAGGGAAAGAAGGGTCGTAAATGTCGTCTTATCAAAGCACCCGTGAACGAGGAGACCTTTCATCACTCCATTATACAAAAATGGAGTTCAGAGGCCGGAAAAACGCCTGACGGTAACTTGTTCCCACTGATTCCGGATGAAACTGGTACGTTATCACGTGAGAATTCCGGCCAATCATGACCTCCCCGTCTTTCAGGAGAAGGGTCATATCGGGATTCCGGGTTGATACGTCTTCGAGGACTGACAAAGAGTTGTAGCGCTGAACTTTCACTTTTTCCGGGAGTGAGAGCCATTCCTGCCACGAGGAAGATAGTTCCAGCTCAATTTTGAGTCCATGCATCGGCTCTTTCGAGCGGTAAACATTCTCCCCTCTGACTCTCCAGAAGATCTGGTGCCCCAGACATAATCCAAAAAACGGTCTTTTTGTACCAAGCCACTCTTCGATCAACGGAAAGATTCTCTGATAATCATCCGGATGCCCGGGCCCTGGTCCCAGCGCCAGTAGGCCATTCTCCGGAAGAGTTTCAAAATCCATCCAGTGAACGATCTTCACCCGGAACCCAGCAGTCTCGAGTTCCTGGATAACATTCCAGGTAAAACTATCATCGAAATCGACGAAGGTGATGTCTCTCATATTCTCTTCACAGCGAAGTAGTCGCTTCTCATGCGCTCGAAGCGATCATCACCAAAGTTAAACATGACCCCGAGGGAGAAGCGTTCATAGTTGAGGGTCTTCTGGTAGTTGAAATTAAGGATCCAGCAATTGTTGTTCGGCATGAGATCGATGGAATAAATCGTACTGATGTTTTTCTTCGCTTCCAGATCTTCCTGCTTGGAGAATGCGAGTCCCAGGATATCGATTGGTCTTACCTGTCCACCGTACACAATCGAATTCAGCTTCTTTCCGAAAGAGTTGTAGTTATAGGAAGAAAAAACGTTCAGGTATTCAAAGCGCCGGTTCCCACTCAGGGTAAAGATATTCTCTTTCTCTTCGTGGAAGTAGTACTCGTTCAGGGCCACGTTCCATCTGAGGGCGGTGTAACCGGTTTCGACCTGGAGACGTGTAAGGCGCTCTTCCAGCGTGGCATTATCCTGATGATTGAGCATGTACCCCTGAGACACGTTGAAGTAACCGATCTTCGTGTAGGTAAAATTATCCCGGAGAAACTTGTCATCAACCAGATAGTTAAAACTCTTCGGCGATTTCCGGATCAGCGTGTTGTTCCACTGAAACTCAAGGGTGTTCTGGGGAGGAATGATCGTTCTTGTGGCGTTGGAGCCGAACTGGAATTCTTTCGCCCGTATCGCGTCTTCGTAATCAAACCAACCGGCCTGACCGTCCTTGATCTGGTTAATAAACTGCTTATTTCCATAGGTGTTACTGGAAGAGATGTAATGGTGAAGGAATTTAAATTCCTGCGCGTGACGATAGCCGTTCCTCGTGAGGACAAGAGATTCCTGCGCAAGTTCAGACTCAAACTTCGGCATGTCGCCCACGAGCCGATTGTCTTTTTCTGTTTTCTGAATGGGAGTCAGTCCCTGCTCTTTATTTTCCCGGAGCCGTTTGAGATCAGATTCTGAAATGTACTTCAGAGGAACTCTTTCCTCGTAGGAAAGACCAAGAATCTTATCCATCGTGAAACTGACTTCTGTTTTCACAAGTCCCGCATTCTTTCCGGCGCCGGCCTGTCGATGATCATCGAAC
>CANGAC010000066.1 GCA_947451425.1 Bacteriovoracaceae bacterium
CTCAAATGACATTCAGTTAAAACAAGATAAGGAATTCCTTGCTTCTAAATAGGGAGAAATTGAATTTCATGCCCAGAAAATTGATTCTTATTTTCATGTAACGAAAAAACTCCCGTTAGAATTTCTGTAAAAACTTTTTTCTGAAAGACCTGAGTTCGAAATTGTGCAGAGACCATTGGGCCCCATCATATCTACATTCACTCCCCACGCTCATTTCCTTCGGGCGCCAAAAAGGTTTGTTTCTCGTTAGAAACCAAAGATCTTTATCCATTGATTGTTCATGAATACGCACATTCTAGAAATTTACTTGTTTTGAATGGAAGGCCTATTTCACCACCGTAGATCTGGGAGGGAGTCGCTTTTTTCTTATTTCCTGTCCGGGAGCTTTTTGTTCCTGAAAATTTTCACGGTGTAGATGTTTGTCATGATGAAATCAGTATCTTTGATGCTTATATGTTGGCGCCACTCTATGTGGCGTATCTCGAATCCAAAAGTCCGGGGATAGGTTTGCAGTTGGCAGTGATTCAGGATAAATCGGAAATTGAGAAGGTTCTCTCTTCGCGATCCCTTAGCTGTAAAATATCAAAAAATGATTTAATTGCCCCTACGCTGCCCCGATAGTCCAATATCTTGCACTTTATCCTGACGCTCCTTACAATTTAAGGATGGATAAAAAAATTCTCCGCTATCAATTAAATACTCTCTTTATTCTCACCACACTTAACCTTCTCTATTTCTATTATCGGGACAATCTTCCGGATAATTTTTTTGAGATCAGTTATCAAAATGACTCGATCAATTTCTTCACTTATTACTTCTTTTCGCTGATTGCGAATTTTGGTTACTGGTGCGGGATCTGGATTACAGTTTCCTTTCTCACCTTTGCCATACTCAATTCCCTTGTTTTCACTAAGAAAAAAGATCTGAAGAATCAGGCCGTCATTGCGGTTCTTTTGCCTCTGACTCTCGGACTTTGCTATTTGATTTCTCCGGTCACACTCGGAGAGGGGCTTTTTTTCCTGATTCGGGAAAATGTGGGCACTCTGACTTTGATTTCATCACTCATGGTTCTCGCCACAAGCTTCTTTTATCTTGTGTCGGAAAAACATTTCTTTAAGACGGCCAAGTTTGTCGGCAAGAAGTTCATGGGAATTTATACGGCCGTGACGACTGCTGATTATTCGAAACTTGAAAATATTGATCCGAAGGCATGGCTTCTTACGATGAGAGAGAAAGTGATGCCGATTCTCGCAAAATTCAAGCGCGAGCCGGAAGTTGCTGAGCCAAAGCTTAAAATCTCAGGTGCTCCGAAATTCCAAGAAAAACCAAAGGCTCAACCAGTTGCTGTTGCTCCGGTGGCAGAAGAAGTTGAAGAGGAAGAAGAAATCGAAGAAGTGGAAGTTGAAGAAGTTGAATCAGTGGACACTGAAGAAGAAATGTTCGCGGATACTGTTGATACCGAAGTTGAGGCAGAAGACGAAGAAGTGCTTGAAGCTGTCGAAAGTCCTTACCAGCGTAAAAAAGTTGAAGACAAATTCTTTGAGCATGATGAGTTGGTAGAGAGTATTGCTCCTAAAAACCGAATCAATGTTGCTCATGACATGGATGACCATTATTTCATGACGATCGCAAAAGCGATTGAAGATAAGCTTAATGAATTCAAGATCAGTGCTCAGGTAACAAATGTTCTTAAGGGGCCCGTCGTGGATACTTTTGAACTGGAACTTGGTGCAGGTGTGAAAGTTGCGGGAGTCATTAACAGAACTAACGATCTTTCTCTGGCACTTAAAGGTGTTCCGATTCGTATGGTTTATCCGATGAAAGGGAAGACCACCATCGGGATTGAAGTTCCGAGAAATCCGAGAGAGCTCATTTATCTGGATGAGGTTCTTCAGTCTCAAGTATTCAGAGATTCAAGCTATCGTCTGCCGATTTCCATGGGCAAAGACGCTTACGGGGATGCAGCGGTGATCGATCTCGCCAGCACTCCACACTTCCTGGTAGCGGGTACGACTGGAGCTGGTAAGTCTGTCTTCATCAACACGTTACTTGTTTCTCTGATCATTAAACTTTCTCCTAGAAAGCTCAGACTTATCCTCATTGACCCTAAACAGCTGGAACTTGCTCTCTATGCAACTCTTCCCCATTTGATCATGCCGGTGATCACTGATTCGCAAATTGCTTCAGTGTCGCTGTTATGGGCAATTGATGAAATGGAAAGAAGATATTCGCTCCTGAAAGATTTCGGAGTCAAAAACATTGATGGCTTCAATAAGAAAGTGAAAGTTGCCGGCCATGAACTTCTTTGCAAGATCAATAAGTATTACGAAGACGCTGATGCGATGGACTTTGAAATGCCATTCATCGTGATTGTGGTGGATGAGTTTGCAGATCTTGTTCTATCTAAATCAGGAAAGGCCATTGAGAATTCAATTTCGCGGCTTGCAGCTAAAGCTCGTGCATCCGGTATTCATATTGTTCTCGCAACTCAGCGTCCTTCAACCGATGTCATTACAGGTGTGATTAAGGCCAATTTCCCGACACGAGTTGCTTTCCGTGTGACGACCAATACTGATTCACGCGTGATCATGGATACCCCCGGTGCTGAAAAACTTCTCGGAAAGGGTGACATGCTCTTCAAGCAGGGAATTGAAACCATTCGTATGCACTCGGCTTATGTTGATGAAGATGAGATCGATGCTCTGGTGAAGAAATTATCCACCTTACCTACTCAGTACGATACGAAGGCGATTGAATTCATCGAGAATAACGGGAATACCGAAGATGAATTCGACGGCATTCCGGGTGAACATGGCGGTGAATCCCTCAAAGATGAAAAATACGAGGAAGCCGTCAGATGCGTGGCCACTCATCGTATGGCCAGCGCGTCATTTCTCCAGCGCAGACTGGGTGTGGGCTACAATCGGGCCGCAAATCTCATCGAAGAGATGGAGAGACAAGGGGTTGTAGGTCCAGCACAAGGTTCAAAGCCTAGAAAAGTGATCGTTCCTCCGCCAGTGGAATAGTGCATTAAAAGGCTTTGAAGATCTGCTTCAAAGCCTTGATTTCATTCTCAAAATTCTTGCTCTAAATTACCCAGCATGCTATTTATCTCAGACCATTATTTAACCGCCCCGAGAGGGGCAAAATCTAATCACTTTAATTGGTTGGTCCATCATAACGATGGCAGAAAGTGATTCGAGAAAACCACCAAGGAGTTTTCATGTCTAAGTTGAACGTCAAGCAATTGCTTGAGGCCGGTGCCCACTTCGGTCACCAAACACACAAGTGGAATCCGAAGATGAAGAAGTATGTTTACGGCGAACGTAACGGCATCTACATCATCGATCTTCAGCAAACACTTCCGATGGCCGAAAAAGCCTACGAGTTTCTGAAGAAGACAACTGCTTCTGGAAAATCTGTTCTTTTCGTCGGAACAAAAAGACAAGCAGCAGACATGGTTAAGAAGACTGCAGAAGATTGCGGCGCTTACCACGTTACTTCTCGTTGGCTCGGCGGAATGCTGACTAACTGGAAAACGATCGCTCTCTCGATCGATAAAATCCGTAAAGTTGAGAAGATGAAAGAGAACGGAGACTACAAACTTCTTACTAAGAAAGAGCAGTCTAACGTTGAGAAGGAAGTCATTAAGCTTGAGAAAACTCTCGGCGGAATCAAGAACATGAGAAAGCTCCCAGGGGCTATCTTCATCATTGATCCAAACAATGAGCACATTGCTGTTAAAGAAGCTAACTGTCTTGGTATTCCTGTAGTAGCAATCACTGATACAAACTGTGATCCAACAGGGATTGAGTATGTTGTTCCAGGAAACGACGATGCTCTTAAATCAATCACTCTCTTCCTCGACTACTTTGCTAACGCCATCGTAGAAGGCGGATCTAAGGCCCGTAAAGAAGACGGCTCTGATGATAACCGCGATATGGACCTCGAGACAGAAATCCTCCAGAAGTATGAGAAGGATATCGATCTTAAGGGCGCTGACGAAGAAGAAGTTTAATTCTTAATCATAAAGGATACGACCATGGCCTATACAGCTGCTGACGTAAAAAACCTCCGCGAGACAACTGGCGCAGGAATGATGGATTGTAAAAAAGCTCTCGATGAAACTCAGGATTTTCAGAAAGCTGTGGATTACCTTCGTGCTAAAGGCCTCGCGGCTGCAGCTAAGAAGCAATCTCGTGTTGCTGCTGAAGGTCTCGTAGCGGCTGTTGTAAAAGGCAAGCTCGCTTCTCTCGTAGAACTTAACTGCGAAACAGATTTCGTAGCGAAGAACGATTCTTTCCAGGGCTTCCTTGCAACTGCTGCAAACGTAGCTGTTGATGGAAATCTCAATACTGTTGAATCACTTCTTAAAGCGAAGGGCCCTAAAGGTCTTACTCTTCAGGATGAAGTTTCTGAACTCACAATCAAGATCGGTGAAAAAATTGATCTTCGTCGTGTAGAGCTCATGAAGCTCGACGGTCAGGGTCTCATTGGTTCTTACGTTCACTCCGGCAAAATCGGCGTTCTCGTAAGAATTGAGTCTGATAAAGACGTTTCTGGTAACGAAGCTGTTAAGGAACTTGCCAAGGATCTTTGCATGCAAGTAGCTGCTGCTAATCCTACATTCCTCAATGCTTCTGAAATCGATGAAACTTTCAAAGCTCGTGAAGCTGAAGTTTATGCTGCTCAATTAAAAGAGCAGGGTAAGCCGGAAGCGATGATCCCGAATATCGTGAAAGGTAAGCTCAACAAACTCGCGACTGATGTTTGTCTTTATGAGCAGTCTTTCGTGAAAGATCCGGACACGACTGTTGCGAAACTCATCGAGACAGTTGGTAAGACAGCTGGCGCGACTCTTAAAGTGACGAAGTTTACGAAGTTCACTCTCGGTGAAGGTATCGAGAAGAAACAAGAAAACTTCGCTGAGGAAATCGCGAAGCTCTCGGGGAAAAATTAATTCCAGACACTGATAACGAAAAGGGGACTCGATGAAGTCCCCTTTTCCATTTTAAAGGGCAAAATGAAATACAAACGCGTACTCATTAAACTTTCAGGTGAAGCCCTTGCCGGTGACCAAGGTCACGGTATTTCAGGCGAGATTCTCAATAAGATTAGCTCAGAAATTAAGACCCTCCAGGAAACTGGTTGTGAAATTGCTATCGTGGTTGGCGGAGGAAACATTCACCGTGGTGTTGCTGGCGCAACCTCCGGTATGGATCGTGCGACTTCGGACTACATGGGCATGATGGCGACGGTGATTAACTCCCTCGCACTTCAGGATGCTCTTGAAAGAAAAGATGTCTACACACGGGTGCTCTCTGCGATTGCAATGCAGGAAGTGGCCGAGCCATATATTCGTCGTCGTGCCGTTCGCCATCTCGAGAAAAAGAGAGTGGTGATCTTTGCTGCGGGGACTGGGAACCCGTACTTTACGACTGACACAACGGCTGCCCTTCGTGCCAACGAAGTTCACGCGGAAGTCATCATGAAGGCCACGAAAGTGGACGGGATTTATGACAAAGATCCAATGAAGTTTAAAGATGCGAAGAAATTCGATACACTTTCTTATATCGACGTACTTAATAAAGACCTCAAGGTTATGGACTCAACGGCCATTACCCTTTGTATGGATAACGACATGGACATCGTCGTGTTCAACATGTTTGAGGAAGGAAACATCGCCAGAGTCGTGAATGGCGAGAAAATCGGAACTGTTGTTACGAAAAAACTGTAGAGGAGACTCTTGTTATGGATATGAAGACGATTAAGCCAATCTTAGATGACCAAATGACGAAAGCGATCAAGTCGCTTCAGAATCAGATGAGTAAAGTCAGAACTGGTCGAGCGACTCCAAATGTACTCGACGGGATTATGGCCGATTATTATGGAACTCCTACTCCGATTAAAAATCTCGGCCAGGTTTCCACTCCGGAAGCTCGTCTTCTTCAGATTCAGCCATTTGATAAAACAGCAATCGCTGCCATTGAAAAAGGCATTCTCGCTGCAAACATTGGTCTCACTCCGGGTAACGATGGCACTTTCATCCGTATCTCATTCCCGGCACTCACAGAAGACAAACGTAAAGCACTTGTAAAAGACGTGAAGAAGCTCGGTGAAGACGCGAAAGTTGCGGTTCGTAACGTTCGTCGTGAGCAGAATGACAAAGTGAAGATTGCTGAAAAAGATAAGAAGCTCTCTGAGGATGAATCCAAAAAAGTTCAGGATGAAATTCAGAAAGTGACTGATAACTACATCAAAGAAGTTGATAAGATTGTTGATGCGAAAGAAAAAGAGCTTCTGACAGTCTGATATGAGCACGATCAAACATGTTGCCATAATTATGGATGGAAACGGGCGCTGGGCGAAGAAGCGCTTCCGTCCTCGTATCTGGGGACACGTCCGGGGATCGGGTGTGGTCTCTGATATCGTTCAGTCAGCTGATGACCAGGGAATAAAGGCGCTCACGCTTTACGCCTTTTCGACAGAGAACTGGAGTCGTCCTGTAGACGAGGTTTCCATCCTCTTCAAGCTCCTGAAGAAATTTCTTCTGAAAGAACAATCCCGTCTTATTAAGAACAATGTTCACTTCAAAGTCATCGGCGAGATCAATGGTCTACCCGAGGATACAGTGACTCTTATTAAAGAGACTGAAGCTCTGACAGCGAAGGCGACTGGGCTCAAGCTCACGTTTGCGTTTAGTTACGGCGGCAGATCGGAAATCATGAGAGCCGTAAACCAGTTTCAGATTCAAAATCCATCAAAGCTTATGACTGAAGATGATCTGTCAGCGCGTCTTTATCGTCCGGAAACCGGTGATGTTGATCTCATGATCCGGACCGGTGGCGAGCAGAGGATTTCCAATTTCCTTTTGTGGCAGATGGCCTACGCAGAATTATATTTCACTCCGACCAAGTGGCCGGATTTCACAGCTCATGAGTTTAAGAGCATCATTGATCATGTTTCCTGCAGAGAAAGAAGATTCGGAAACGTCTCTGCACAGACAAGTCTTCAGATGTCGATTGAACTTGCTGAGTCGAACAAGACGAATTTTGTTCAGGGAGTTCTTTCCTGATGTCGAATACAACCGTAAGAATCATTTCCGGTGTGATCCTCGCGCTTTTAGTGATGTCTTGCATGTTCATTGGCGAAAAAGCGACACTCATCGGGATCGGCATCATTGGCCCTGTTCTTATTGATGAAATCATTACAAATTTTTATGATCAGTCCCGGACTTCGAAACGCTATATCTTTGCTCAGTCGATTTATCTCCTGGGTTACTGGTTCTTTAATTTTTACCAGATCAGCCAGTCTTCATTCAGCTTCTGGATTTCAGCGGGGATTGTCCTCGATATCCTTTTGTGCGTTTATCTGTTCATCATTTACAAAAAATCTGAAACATTGCTCAAAGTCTTCAAGGCAACTTCATGGGGTGTTGGTCTCTTTGCCCTCATTCCTCTACTAAGCCTCAGCTACATCACTCATTTTGCGAACTGGCGGATCCTGTTTGTGGCCCTGCTTCTTTTAAACTTCGCAGTTGATACTTTTGCTTATTTCACCGGAAGAAAGTTCGGGAAACATAAACTCTGGGAAGCTGTAAGTCCTAAGAAAACAATTGAGGGAGCTCTTGGTGGAGTTTTCTGCTCCGTTGCGCTCACGTCTTTCTATTGGAACCAATTTGTTGAAAAGGTCGATATCTATACGATCGTATTTTTTACTATCGTCGCTTGTTGTTCTCAGATCGGGGATCTTGCCCAGTCTAAGCTCAAGCGTCAGTTTGATATCAAAGATAGTTCGACTCTTATCCCGGGACACGGGGGAGTCTACGACAGGGTGGATAGCCTGTTGTTTGTAGCCCCACTTTTTGCCTTCTTCTTGTTGGCAAAATTCCAGTAAGGATGCTTTATGATGTTATTTCAAAAAATTCTGATCTTTGTGGCCTTCCTCTGTCCGCTGATCTTTTTCCATGAGCTGGGTCACTTTTTCTTTGCGCGTTTTTTCGGCGTCAGAGTAGAAGTCTTTTCGATCGGCTTTGGTCCTAAAATTTTCAAATATGTGAAGAACGGCACTCAGTACGCAATCTCCATCATTCCTCTCGGCGGATACGTCAAGATGTTCGGAGATGATCCTTTCTCGGAAGTGCAGCTGACTGATGAAGAAAAGAGCGTTGCTTTCAATCATAAAAGTAAATGGGCCCGCTTCTGGATTGTTTTTGGTGGACCACTCGCCAACCTGATCCTTGCCTACGTACTTTATGTCTGCCTCCTGACTGCTGGAGAAAAAGTTCCTGAGACGAAAGTTGGTCTCGTTCCGGAAAATTCTGCGCTTCATGCGAAAGGTCTTCGCACGGGAGACGTGCTGACTTCATTAAACGGCGAAAGCATCATGAGTGTTGATGACTTCAACATGGCAGATAATCAGATTCGTACTATTGGTGTAAAAAGACTTGATCAGACTGTCAGCCTCAATATTGGCATGGACATGAATGAGTTCATGAAAGAATTCAAAAGTGTTTATTCTGTCGTTAAAAAACCGGTCTTTGTTCAGGCGGATGGAAAAAAATACTACGCATCTCTGAATGCAGGTGCTTTAAGCACAGATACTTCTCTCGAAGAAATTGCCTCCCAGTTTAAGGGAACACTCTTTCTTTATGAATATGAAGAAGGCGAAACCCTGACTCCCAAAGCCGGGTCTGAGAAAAAGATCACTTCTACCCAGACAGATATGCTCGAAGCTTTGAGGGCTGAAGGCTATTACCCGGTTGAGCTTCTCATCCGGAAGGTTGTGGACGCGAAGCCTGCTGACAAGGCCGGAATCAAAGTTAATGACATCCTCGTTGCCTATAATGGCATTAAGCTCACGAATTTTGAGGACCTGAGAAACGGTCTTCAGAAACTGGAAAACGGTAAAGAAGTCACGGTTGATTATCTCAGTGGCGGAAAACAATTCACGAAGACGGTTATCCCGGATGTCATGCAGGTTGAAAAAGAATCCGTGAAAGTTATTGGTGTCGAAAGTGGTGTGGAATATGTCGCTCCAAAACTCATCGTTGCCCGGGCAGAGAATTTCGGAGTGGCCCTCACTTCCGCATTCAAAAGAACAGTTGATGGTGTGAAAACGACCTTCGATGGATACATGAAGCTCATCACGCGCAAGGTTTCGCTCGATAATATCGGCGGGCCTCTCGCTATCGGTAAAGTCGCCTCTGATTATTTCAACGTTAGTCTTTCAATGTTCTTCAGACTGATGGCCTTCATTTCCATCAACCTGGGTGTGATCAATCTTTTCCCGATTCCGGTGCTGGACGGAGGACATATTGTCTTCCTGGGAATCGAAGCTTTAAATGGTGGACCACTGTCTCGCCGCAAACTTGAATTTGCTCAGAGAATCGGTGTGTCGGTTCTTTTCCTTCTTATTTTTATCGCTCTCTTTAATGACATAACGAGGTTATTTTAAACCTTGAGTGTCCTGTATATTGATACGAGCTATGACATCACCCTTGGACTTCTGGATGAAAATCTCGGGTGGCAGGACCTCAGGAATTTCCGTGGGCAAAAAGTCTCTCATACGATTCAAAACGAGACTCATCGGCTTCTGAAAGATTTCCAAACATCACTGAGTAAAGTCACTGCAGTTGTCAGTAATGCTGGACCTGGATTTTATACGGGTCTGAGGTTTTCTGAAGGCTTCTCAGATGTCCTTAATTTTTTCCAGATTCCACATTACTCATTTTATTCATATGAACTTCCTTTCTGGTTGGGTCATGTGAAGGGCAACTGGCTGACAAAAGCATATCGCGGAGAATACTTTTCCTATACGTGGGATAATCATTCTTCTCAGAAATCACTTCTGAGCGTGAAAGAACTTACGAATCTCAATACGGCCGTTCCATTTTTTGTTCATGCTGAGACAGCTCTCGATGAGCAATTGAAGGCCCTGATTAACGATAAGGCGATCAGTACCAGTGAAATGCTTCAGGATCTTTCCCACGCGATCTTTTCAAAAGTCCTAGCTGAGAAACTGCAGCGGGAGTCGTATTACTTCCGTGCGCCGGAAGATGAATTCAGGACGAATCCATGAAAAGATTTTTTTTCATGCCGACCACCCTTTCCTGGGGACTTTTTTTTCTTCTCATCTATTCATGGCTTAATTGGGACTTTGGTTACGCCTTTCTCGTCAGTGTCATTTGTGGAATTGCGGCTTTGATAACCAGAAAATCGGGTGTGCCTTACCGGGACACTTTGAAAAATGATGGCGAAATCTATCTCTCTCCTGTTTACGGAGAAGTGAAGTCTATCCGTCGCAATGTTCAGCTTCCTCACATACCCGGCGAGGGTCAGGAAGTTCGTATCAGCATTTCAGGCTGGAGTGCCAAGGGCCTCTATCTCCCGACGGCAGGTGAAGTGACCTACCTTCGAGCGACGAAGGGTCTCAAAATTTCCCGTGATGCTGAACAATTGGCGTTCTATCGATCCATGGATGACGTGGCTCATACAGACTTCACGCTCACTTCGAAAAATAAGACCCAAACACTTATGAGGTTCGTCGACAGTAAGTACGGGAAGCGTCCAACTATATGGCTGAAATCTGGTGATCGTGGAAGGGGAGCGGCCTGTTTTGGGTATTATCCTTTCGGCGGAACTTTGTTAATCTATCTTCCAAATAACAGTGACATACTTATCTTCGAAAAAGAGTTTGTTGTCCCTGGTCAGACTGTGATCGCTGCACTTAAAGATTCCAAATGAGGTTGTATGGTTGTTGATAAGAAATGGGCCTATTTTATTCCTAATACATTTACTGCCATGAACATGGGCTGTGGATTCATAGCCATTCTTCAGGCATTTCATGGTGAATTTTATAAGGCCTGCATGTTCATTGTCCTTGCGGCCGTTTTCGATATGGTTGATGGACGTGTTGCCCGTATGACCAATACGCAATCGAGCTTCGGCGAACAGTTCGATTCATTAAGTGATCTCGTTTCTTTCGGAGTTTCTCCGGCGCTCATTTATTACTTTCGTTTCTTGTCGGATTCCGGTCGTCCAGGAATGGTGGCCACTTTTTTCTTCATGCTTTGCGGAGGATTAAGACTTGCGCGTTTCAACGCCAACATTGATAAAAATAAATCAGATTATTTTCAGGGCCTTCCTATTCCCAGTGGAGCTTTGGCAGCGATTGGACTCATTCTCGTTTCACTCAATATTCCTGAGCTTGTTCAGATGAAGCCACTGACACTGGGTTACCTTCTTTTCTATGCCGCTCTCATGGTTTCGAACGTTCCTTTTCCAAGTTTCAAAAATTCGGAATGGGTTCGGAAGCACAAAAAACAAGTTCTCATGGTTATTTTCCTCATTATGGCTTCACTTTTCCTCTATGAGGAAGTGATGATCCCGGCCATCCTTTCATTCTATGTCGTGGCATCGATGCTTTACTGGCTTACGCATCGTAAGAAGTTTGAAGGCATCTTTGACTGGAACGAAGATGAGCCAGAGTTTGATGCGGTCAAGTGATCAGTCACTATAAACTTACCGTTCAATACAAGGGCACGAAATATTCGGGCTGGCAGATCCAGGTCGGAACCAATGAGGCCACCATTCAGGGTGAACTCAATCGCGCCCTTTCCGTTGTCGCTAAAACTGAAGATGTAAGAAGCATGGGATCAGGACGAACCGATTCCGGAGTTCATGCTCTCGGACAAGTGGTGAAGATTTCCATTCCCTTGGTCATTCCCACAGAAAATCTGGTGAAAGCTATTAACGTGAATCTTCCGGATGACATCAGAGTGATTCATGCGGAAACGAGCCATGAAGAATTTCATCCGACCGTTGATGCCACTTCCAAAGAGTACCATTATCGTTTCACTTCCCGTCGTGGCTTCACGGCCTTTCAGAATGAACTCATTGTGAATCACCCCTTTGACCTTGATCTGGAAAAAATGAGAGCGGCCTGCAAAATCCTGATTGGCGAACATGACTTCACCAATTTTTTCTGTGAAGGCACTGAAGTTTCCAGCTACGTGAGGACAATCTTTTCCTGCGATATCATGGAAATCCCACAGGGAGACTGGGAAATGCTGCCTCCCCATTTCGTATTTCGTATCGTGGGGAATGGCTTCTTAAAACAGATGGTCCGGCTTCTTATGGGAGCTGTCTGGAATGTTGGTCGCGGGAAAATCTCACTCGAAGAATTTCAGTCCGCTTTGGGACCCACTAAGGTTCAAAGACTTGGTCCGGTTGCCCCGCCAAATGGCCTCTATATGGTTCGCGTCAATTACTAGAATCTTTGACTTTTCCGGGCTTTGTGTTAAAAAATTCATTCAATTTTACCTATGAAAAAAGCGAGTTCTCATGTCTTACACCATCCAGGATGTTAACGGCTGTACTAAGAAATTAGTCTTCAACTTCGAGAAAGTTGATCTTTCAGGCCAGATCAAACAGGCCCTCGTGGCCAAACAGCAAAGTTCAAATCTTAAAGGCTTCCGTAAAGGAAAAGCTCCCCTTGAGATGGTTCAGAAAATGTTCGGACCACAGGTTGAGAACGATGCTCTCTATCGCTTTATCTCTGAGCAGTATTACGAAGCGATGAAAAAAGAAAATATCCGCGTTGTTGGTTACCCACAATTCGGAAATACAAAGTATGAATCTGGAAAGTCAGTTGCTTTCGAAGCGACTGTTGAAGTGATTCCTGATTTTGAATTGAAAGATTATTCAAAATTCACTTTCAAGAAGGATTCTGAAACGGTGACTGATGAAGATATCGAAACTTTGAAGAAGAACTATCTCTCTCAGAAAGCTGAGATCACAGAAGTAAAAGATGCTGCTCACAAACTCGCGAAGGGTGACTTTGCCGTTTTTAACTTTGAAGGTGAAAAAGCGGATGGTTCTAAGCCAGATAATATGAAAGCTCAGGAATACATGCTGGAAATCGGTTCTGGTCAGTTCATTCCAGGATTTGAAGACGGCATGATTGGTCTCAAGAAAAGCGACAAGAAAGACATCAAAGTGACTTTCCCCGCTGATTACCACGAAGAAGACCTCAAGAACGCACCGGTAACTTTCCATGTTGAGCTTCTTGAAATCAAAACAAAAAACTTCCCTGAACTCACTGACGAACTCGCAAAAGAATTCGGCTTTGAATCAGTAACTGATTTCACGGCGAAGAACAAAGAGCGCATGACGACTCAGAAGAAGCGCGAAGTTCAGGCCAAGCTTCAGCAGGAAATTCTTGAGA
Source organism: Bacteriovoracaceae bacterium (assembly GCA_947451425.1). Classification (GTDB taxonomy): domain Bacteria; phylum Bdellovibrionota; class Bacteriovoracia; order Bacteriovoracales; family Bacteriovoracaceae; genus Peredibacter. The sequence goes on from CANGAC010000066.1 coordinate 13,228, forward strand.
AGCTTATTTCTGAAAATCAATTCGAAGTTCCTAAGGCGCTCGTTGATGACCAGAAAGAAAGCGTTAAGCAGGAGCTCCAGCGCACACTGAAGCAGCAGGGTTTCAATGAGCAGATGATCCAGCTCTATTTCGAGCGTTGGAATGACGACGTAACGACGAAAGCACTCTTCCAGGTTCGTTCAGGTCTCATCCTCGATAAACTTGCTCGTAAGTATAATGTTGAAGCGACGGAAGCCGATCTCGATGCAAAAATCGAAGAGATGGTTTCTCAGTCAGGCATGAAGAAAGATGAAATTTCAAAATTCTACAAGTCTAACGAAAACATTAAACGCAATCTGATGTACGCGATCCGCGAAGAGAAAACTTTCTCCGCTCTTCAGAAAGACATGAAAGTCAGCTAATTCTTTTTTTCCTGCTCCTCCTCTTGGGGGAGCAGGTTTCAAACCACATCCCTCTCACTAGTTCCTTCTTGCAGACTCCATCTTTTCTCTCAATGACAGTTCCATCATAAGTTCCAGAAGAAGGTATTTTCTGTTTATCCTGATTGAGGTCTGCCGTAAGAATCAGGCAGCAGATGGCAACGTATCTCCACTGTTTGAATGACATCAGGAAAATGAGTAAGAGAAAAAAGCTGTTCACCTCCAGCAAAGGAAATTTCAACACAATGAGGTAGAGAAAACTCACACCCGCCTGGATAATTTTCAGGAAAGAAAGTCCGGTCTTTAATTGCCATGTCCAAAGGGGAAAACCGAGGACAAATAAGATGGGTAGGATCAGTGCAAAGGCCGTGTTGATGAGTGGAGAAGTGAAGACAAGCAAGGGGGAGACGGAATTCCCCTGGATAAATGCAATCACAATCTGAGCAAGGAAGAACCAGATGATAAGAGTTGCTCCTCGTGCTCCGGAATAGACGATTCCCAGGAAGAGGAAGGAGTAAGTGAATCCCAGTGGAGAGTCGGAAAAAGTTCCGAATAAAATATCGAGGAGCATCGCCAGAAGAAAGCCTTCTCTTAGTCCAAAAATTTGCTGGTTAAATTTGACGAGAGTCATCCTCTTGAAGGCACCAAGGCCGGGAAGAAACGAAAGGAGTGTTCCCAGAATTCCCATCGCTCCCATTTTCTTCTTTTTGGTTCTCAGAAAAAACATGAGGGGCCATAAGAGTGCCGACAGGTGAAATCCTGAAGGGGTGAAAACATGGGCAAGGGCGAGGGTTTTGTATTCCTGGCGCATCCATCGATCGAGGGGGGCGACCCTGCCGGTTAAGATCGATTCCCAGAGTTCAAGCAGCGGAAGTTCCTCTGCCGTGACTATTTTCTTAGCGGCTTCAAAATGAGAAAG
>CANGAC010000067.1 GCA_947451425.1 Bacteriovoracaceae bacterium
GCTTTCTTGACGGTAGGGCCTTCGGGCCTTACCGTTTTCTTATGAAATATCTTTTCCTTATTGCCTTCATTTCCTGCGCTCACCGTCCCCCACTGGCTGACAAGAAAGACGATCTGGTTCATGTGTCCACTGTGATGAATCAGGTACAGGCGTCGTATATGAAAGGATGCGCGGATGCCTTCGGCATGCTGAAGATTCCCAGACCATTTGAAACCTGCCGGGATAAAGCGATCCTTCACCGCCAGGAAATTCAGAGTATCCTCGATCAGGACCCGCGCTGAGAGCGAAGATTCGTCATGAGCTCCGGTTTCACCCATTGAGTAAACTGGGCTTCAGTGAGATACCCCAGCTCCAACGCAGCTTCTTTCAGTGTGAGATTTTCTTTGTGCGCTTTCTTCGCGATCTCTGCGGCCTTGTCATAACCGATGTGAGGGTTAAGGGCCGTCACAAGCATGAGGGAGTTTTCCAGGTGCTCAGTGATCCGGGCCTGATTGGGCTGAATTCCCTGGGCACAGAATTCATCGAACGAATGGCAGACATCGGCAAGAAGCCGCACACTCATGAGAAAATTATAAATCATCATAGGGCGGAAGACGTTGAGCTCAAAATTTCCTGAAGCTCCTCCGATATTGATCGCGACATCATTTCCCATGACCTGGGCACAGATCATCGTCATCGCTTCACACTGAGTCGGATTCACTTTCCCCGGCATGATCGATGAGCCCGGTTCATTCTCAGGAATAGTAATTTCTCCGATACCACTTCTCGGCCCACTGGCGAGCCAGCGGACATCATTGGCAATTTTCATGAGAGAAGCCGCAAGTCCCTTGATCGCTCCGTGTGCGTGAACAATATTGTCACTGGAAGCGAGGGCCTCAAATTTATTGGTAGCAGTCTTAAACGTAATTCCTGTGTAGCCGGAGATCTTAGCACAGACATTTTCGGCGAAACCTTCGGGAGCGTTCAGTCCCGTTCCTACTGCTGTTCCCCCGAGAGCAAGTTCCGACAGATGGGGTATCGCAAGCTCCAGGTGTTTCATTCCATGTTCTAACTGACAGACCCAGCCCGATATCTCCTGACCAAGAGTAATCGGTGTGGCATCCATGAGATGCGTTCGTCCAATCTTTGTAATGTCCATAAACTCGGTGGATTTTTCTTTCAGTGTATTCTTCAGCTTCTCCACGGACGGAAGAAGATCCATCATGATCGCCTGGGTGGCAGCAATGCTCATCGCTGTGGGAAAGACATCATTGGAACTTTGGGATTTGTTCACATCGTCGTTCGGATGGATGAGCCTTTTTTCTCCGCGCTCTCCCCCCATGATCTCGGAAGCAAGATTGGCCACCACTTCATTCACGTTCATGTTCGTTTGCGTACCGGAACCAGTCTGCCAGACCGAAAGGGGAAACTCATCCGGATGAAGCCCGTGGAGAATTTCATCGCAGGCACCTTTAATCGCGAGGCTCTTATCGAGTGCCAGGGAGCCCATCTCGGAATTTTCCTCGGCCGCGCATTTTTTGATGATGACGAGGGCCCGGATAAGATTCACATCCATCTTCTCGTGAGAAATCGCGAAGTGATGAAGGGATCGCTGGGTCTGTGCACCCCAGAGCCTTTCTCCGGCCACTTCAATCTCTCCAAAGGAATCGCGCTCGAATCTATTTTTTATCATTTGCCCCATTCATGTACACCATACATTTTTTCTGGATGCCGCTGAGACTTACAACAAGTCTCGGAAGAGAACTCATCACCATAGAAGTCATTTCGAACTCCAGGCTGGTATCACCGAGTTTATGATTTTTATCGTTACTTCTGAAAATCACCGGATCTTTCCCCTGCATGCTGAAAGGTTTTCCCGTTAGGCTGGTGAGTTTATAGTCCTTCCCACTCATCCGGATGATGACAAATTTATCACCCTCATTGGCGATGAGTTGAGCATTCTCAGAGCAACCTTCGGTAACTCCGGTGACGCTGGCGTGGGAAATATTGAGGATGAGAAAAAAGAGGATGAGGTATTTCATGGGAGAAAGCTTATCAGACGCTTTCTCCCGAAGTCATGAGTGCTCGTGGCAATTAGCGCAGGTCGGCCAATGACTTAGCGATACGTCTGACTGCTTCACGAATAATGTCTTCTGAAGTCGCGTAAGAAAGGCGAACGTATTTTGGCGCGCCGAAAGCTCCACCCGGTGTCAGCGCAACGTGGCCCTTATTAAGCAGATACATACAAAGATCCTTCGCATCTTTCACGACCGTGTCACCATCACGCTTTCCGAAGTAATACGACACGTCCGGAAAAAGATAAAAAGCTCCCCCAGGATTGTTTGATTTCACGTGAGGAACTTCTTTCATGAGACTGATCAAAAGATCACGTCTCTTGTGGAATGCTTCTTTCATGCTGTTCACGACACTGGGATCTGCGTTCACTGCTACGACCGCCGCTTTCTGAGTGATTGACGAGGTCCCGGAAGTAAACTGTCCCTGGATTTTCACACAGGCCTGGGCGACATCCAGTGGTGCGCCGATGTAACCAAGGCGCCATCCCGTCATGGCATAGCCTTTTGAGAGGCCATTGACTGTGACGGTACGGCCCTGAAGTTCAGGAATAGATCCGATCGAAAACATTTTCCCTTCGAAAGTGATGTACTCATAAATCTCATCCGACACGATCAGGACCTGCGGATGTTTCTTGAAGACTTCACCGAGAGCACGCAATTCTTTCTCAGAATACATCGACCCCGTCGGGTTAGAAGGATTCGAGAATAAGAACATTTTCGTTTTAGGAGTGATGGCCTTCTCAAGCTGATCAGGCGTGATCTTAAACTCCGTAGAGAGATCAGTTTCAATGACAACCGGTTTCCCTTCATTCAGCTGAACCATCTCGATGTAGCTCACCCAATAAGGCGCCGGAAGAATGACTTCATCTCCCGGGTTCACAGTCGCCATCACAACGTTGATGATGGATTGCTTAGCACCCGTTGAAACGACAATCTGGTTCGGCTTGTATTCGAGGTTGTTATCACGCTTGAATTTTTTTGAGATGGCCTCGAGAAGATCTTTATTTCCCGGAACAGGCGTATAGTAAGAAAAGTTTTTATCGATGGCTTCTTTAGCAGCAAGCTTCACAAAATCCGGGGTGACAAAATCCGGCTCACCCAGACTCATGTTGATGACGTCTATGCCCTTCTCTTTCAGTTCGTTTGAACGTCGGGACATGGCGAGAGTTTCAGATTCCTGAAGTTTTTCTACACGAGCGGATAAAAAAGTCATGGATGTTCCTGGTGGGGGATTTACCCTCACATCTTATCAGGAAGCGAAAAGAAAATTGAACTAACATCTCAGATGTCAGAAATGCTTCTGAAGTCTCACGATAAGATCACGCGCCACTTCCGGAGAGATTCTTGCCTTCTCAAATTCATTCATCCTGAGCCATGGAGGATCGTTGAATTGAGGATCATCCGCGTAACGCGGAAAGAAATGCCAATGAACGTGAGGAACAACATTCCCCAGACTGCAGGTGTTCAATTTTGCCGGCTGGAATTCTTTCTGGAGAACTTTTGAAGTGACCATCATTTCGCGAAACATCTCCTCGGACATTTTTTCCGGCATATCCGACATTTCTTTATGATGTGACTTCGCAACCAGGACGCAATAACCCGGAAAGAACTGATGTTCTCCCAGCATGAGATAACTGTGAGGAAATTCATGAATGAGATACGGATACTTTCCCGCGGCCGTTAATTTTACTCTCTCACAAAGCGAACATTCCATAAGACCTCAGTAGATAATTTTTGAATGCATCCAACCGGTAAAACTTCTTCGCTCGAATGTTCCGGCCTTCACTTCATGAGGGAGGCCGTCGCTTAAGAAAACGATGAGGCTTCCGGGAAAGGGCCGGACCGCAATTTCTTTTTCCGCGTAGAGAACCAGCTCTCCCCCGTCGCCATCTTTCCATTCCGGATGAAGATAGAAGACAAAAGAAAGCACCCGGGAAGAATCATTTTCAAATCGATCGATATGTTTTTTGTAAAATGAGCCTTCAGGATAGTAGGCAAGGTGGCATTCGTATTCCTGCGCCCCCAGAAAAATTTCCCGGTTCAGCGAGGTTCTGATTTCACCCAGCATATCCAGAATCTTCCGGAATTCCTCCGGAGGATTCAGAGGATCTATCCAGAAAGTATGGTCTCCACGGACATCTTCCCTCCTCTGACGCGCTAATCCTTTCCCCACCTGAGCGGGAACGAATTCCCCTCTATGATGTTCAAAAAACGAAGTGATTAAAGACATGTCATGGGGAGTAAGAATATTTTCCCGGAAGCTCCAGCCTTTCTCCTTGATATCCCGAATTAAGTGATCAAGCATATTAGCATTCATCATTTTGAGATCTACTTTAGAACGGAGCAATCCTCATGAAAATCATTATTCTCACTCTGGGTCTTCTTGCGGCGACGGCATCGCAGGCAACGAACATGCAGTGGAAGGCCCTTTCAAAAAAAATTCTCTCCCAGCACACTGAAGAATGTAAAAACTTAAAAATCAATGTTTCTGAAATCGTTAAGAATAGTCACATTCAGGGTGCAGTGACAGGTTTCAAGGAAACATCACTCGATGATTTCAAAGTGCTTTTTTACGTCAGAACTGAGAACTGGTACGTTCACCCTTATGAGTACAATCCTGCCCAGCCGTCAGGTTACAGCTACTCGGATTTCGCTGCAGGTGGGACTTTCTGGATTCGTTCCGTCTTCAGAACTCCGGCCAAGGAAATGGCGGTGATCGTCGTTCCTTCGCCCCACTTCATTTACAACAAGAGTTCTGGTCTCAAAGGTCTTTTAAAATATGCATGCAATTACGTTGTCGTTCCAGGGAACGGGGACTTTGCTCCCTAGTCCTTGATTTGATCACAGGCCCTCACGGATGAGGGCCTTCATTTTCCGCATCAGAATAAATCCCAGAGTCAAAGCAACCAGCGCCAGCGACAACGCCAATCCCATCCAGAACCCCTGCGCTTCAAGTCCACGATGAAATCCTAAGTAGTATCCGAGAGGAATTCCAATTATCCAGTAGCCGACAAATATTCCGATGGAGGATGCACGCGTAAGTGAAAGTCCCCGAAGAATCCCCGCCAGTGTGACCTGAGCGCCATCAAAAATCTGAAAGCACGCGACGAGGAAAAGAAGTTTCCTGCCCCAATGAAGAACTTCATTATCAATGGAGTAAGCTCCCAGGATGCTTTCCGGAAAGATAAACGTAAACATGCCCATCAAAGCGGTAAAGGAAACGGCAGTCATGATGCTCACGATAGCGAACGTCCGGATGTTATGGGCGTTCTTCTCGCCATAAGCATGGCCGACTTTCACCCCGACCGCAGAAGCAATGGACATAGGGATCATGAAAACGAGGGAAGCGTAATTGAGGGCGATGTTATTGGCGGCAGTCTGAATCTCTGCAAATTTTCCGACGAACAATGTGACTGAACAGAAGGCCATGACTTCGAAGAAGATGGAGATAGAAATCGGAACGCCGACCTTGAAGACTTCTTTGCAGAAAGAGAAGTCGATTTTGAAATCGGACATCCAGGAACGGAAGGCGACTAAGAAAAGGGCAACTGCCATGAACACGCGGAGTGTGAGACTGGCCCACGCAAGTCCGGGCTCTTTTAATTCCGGAAATCCCCACGCACCGAAGACAAAAGCATAATTGAGAAGAACATTGAGTCCCGCCGATCCCAGAGCAATGACATTGGGCCAGATCGTTTTTTCCTGAGCCTGAAAAAATTCTTTGAGCCCCTGGTACAAGCAAAGCACGATCATCGAGGGACTCAGGATGATGATGTAATCGTAGATGATCTTATTCAAATTTTCGGAATATCCGAGGTAAGGGATGACGGCGACAGAAACGTAAGTCAGGATCGTGGCGATGATGCCGCAAAAAAGACTGATCCCCATCACTGTCCAGAATAGTGGTTTGATATCCTGACCGGCTCCCCTTCTCTGCGCAAGAAGCGGAGAAATCGCAAACTGAACTCCCAGTCCCAGCATCATAACGGGATTTGCAATAGAGATGGCGAGTCCGATGGCCGCCAGACACTCACGCGAATATCTCCCGGCGATCATCATGTCACCGGTACCGATCAGCATGATGCCGACGTGACCGACGATTATCGGGAGAGCAAAGAGCAAAAGCTCTTTGAAGGCAAGTTTCTTTGTCAGTTGGTTCACTCGAGCTCTTCCTCTTTTCCGGAAAGGAAAGCATCATACTCTTCCTGATAAGAAAGAAGACGCGTGTCTTTCACACGATCAACGTAAAGAATACCAAAGAGATGATCGAGCTCATGCTGGATGACCGTTGCGAGGAAACCTTCAGCAAGAAGCTCCTGTGATTCGCCTTTCTCATTGAGAAAAGTGACCCGGAGTTTTTTGGGTCTTTCGACAAATCCGCGAAGGCCCGGAACGGAAAGGCAACCTTCCCAAAACCCTTGCTGCTCATGCGTGAGAAGCTCCAGCTTCGGGTTGATGAAGACGGTGAACGGAAGACTGATCTCTTCACCGTAACGATTCATCGTCCCGAGTTCGATAATGGCGACTTGTAAGGAAACTCCGATCTGAGGAGCGGCGATCCCGATCCCCCCGTAGTGCTTCATCGAATCCCGCATATCAAGGATTAGCTGACGAAACTCGTCAGAGACCAGAAAATCTCTGGGAATTTCGCGTGCTTTTTCTCTCAGCACAGGGTGCCCCATGCGACATATTTCCCGAATCATATAATCTACTTTTTCTTTAGCAGAGTCTTCCGATAAGTCTGGCACATGAAAGTGCCAATGTTTTCCCTCATCGCCATCCTCCTGAGTCTCGCCACTCAGTTTAACACTTATGCGGCAGCAGTTAAACAGAAAGACCTCAATTTTCCTGTGAAGGGTGAAGAACTTCTGAAGGGTGACGTGTACTTTTCCGTCGAAATTCTTACCCGGAAGAAACTGGAAAAAAAGATTCCTGCCTTTCTTGAACTGGATACCAGCGGGTTTTCAAAAGGCAAGAATGCCACTCTTCTCGTCAGTAAGGCGGCGTACGTTGTGAACAAGCCAGTGGGCTTCTTCGATCACCTGAAGGCAACAGATCTTAAATATCTGAATCACGTCATGGGTGAGCAAAAAATTTCTTCCATCGATGAGAAAACTTTCCGCGTTGTGATCCCTGGCGGAAACAACCAGAGTTACAAGCTCCGGACTCACTTTGATTCTGATGATATCAGCAGCACGGAAAATTCGCGCTCCATCCGCGCCATCACTGGTGCCAAGAAAATGGATATTCAGGTTCAGGGTGCTTCTTCCATCATCGTGAGAGAAATGTGGGACTTCAGTAAAGGCTCAGATGGCGCGATCCATGTGACGGCATACCTCACACTCACGGAAAACAAAACTCTTGTGATTGATTACGGTCTGATGGCACTGACCCGCCCTTTGCTGGCGACGGAAACTCTGGTGGGAAGTATCGTAGATGAAGCCGGCGCCCAGCAGAAGCTCATCAATTCTTTTAAAGAAGAAAGCCTTCTGCCTCAGTAAATTTCCGGTGAATTCTTACCTTTAATTTTGCATGCTCATTTCTGAGAAATTTTGCTGCTGCTTCAAATACCCGGGAAAACGTTTCGAAAAGATCTGACCCTTGAGACGAAAAGCTATATTGGTGCTTCGGGGTCTTGATTTTAATTTCGGCTTCAATTTCTGAGAGAAAAATCGTGACCTCCGAATTCACGGGGACATAACGATCCAGCTTTTCAATTTTCGATTCCAGGTAACTTTGCATCCAGGGGGATTCTCTTACACCCTGGAAAATAATCCGCACATCCATAGATAACTCCTGAGATAGCGCCTTGAATCAATGGTATCAAACTCACATTTTTTGAACCTTGAATTTTATCCAAAGAGTGTCTAATCCGTAGACACCTGTTCAGTCTAGTTTTCAGACACCCCACTTAAGTAGGCGTTTTCCAGAGGTAAAAGATGGCATTGGTCTTGTACTAAGGAAGGCACAACGGCAGTCAGGGATCGACGGCTACAACAAGGGTAATAAGGGGTAATTTTATGAAAACCAGCACACTTTCGATTCCAACGATTCTCGGATTTTTAGCTCTCATTCTCATGGTCCATACTATGAGTGCCAATGCAGCTTCTCCCACTATTAAGTGCGAAACTGCTTTCGGTGAAAAAAGCTTCACCATTGAAGATAACCGCGTCTCTTTCCAGAAGGAAGATGAAAGCGGAGTTTCGAGATCCATCTCTTCCGTCCAGGGAGAATCGGTCCGTACCCATACTAAACACCAGGGCTTCTCGAAGACCCTTTACATCGACGGTAATAAACACCGTATTAACGTCAAGAACGTGAATTCGTTCTCAGATGTTGACGACTACCTTTCCATCACGTCCCCTAAAGGCCATGAGATGACATATCCCCTCACTTGTCTCTCTGTCTGATAGAGGTTTACCCCCCTTGAAAAAGAGGCTAGCGCCGGATGCGTGATGCCTCTTTTTTCATTTTCTCAAGCTCTCCGCCTACCTGACCGAAAAGCCCCACATGAAAATCCTCCTTTTAATCACCCTGTTTAGTGTGTCCACTCTGTCATTTGCCCAATGTACCGGGCGAGTGGATGATAAAACCGTGATGATGTTCATGGACATGAATAACTCCGCTCTGGAGATTTCAGCCGCACAAAGAGCTGCGTGCGCCCGCGGACAAAAACTTCTCGTGATCCCGAGAAACCACCAGCAATACAATCAGCTCACAAGTGTCGTCCAGAATGACATGAAGTCTTACGAAAGATGCCTTGGTACAGGTGGCAACTGCGAGAGGCAGCAAGCGACCTACATGGCCTCGTACCAGAGACTGGAAACTTTTAAAGGCACACTTCCCTCTGCGCGCGAACAATTAACAACTGAACTCACAGCGATGAAAGCTTCGGGGAGTAAGCTCGTGAACTTCACGATCTCCGGGCACGACGGTGGCGGGACTTACTCCGGACACAAGGGAGAAATTTCCCGCGGCGACATCGGCGAAGTCATGGCCGCCTTTCCGGAAGTCAACAATGTGAAGTCGGTGATGCTTCTTGGCTGCTATACCGCCGTTCCGAATGAAGTGATTCACTGGAAACAATCTTTTCCGAACGCCAAGCTCATCGCCGGTTACGACGGGATTGCTCCTGCCTCAGATAAACTTGCGGGTCACCAGTATCTTGAAGATCTCCTTCGCCGGGAACCTACCATTCTCGCCCAGGCCGATCAGAGCCGACTCAATTCATTCCTCCGGAACAACGTGAGAGGACTTTCCCTCATGAACGTCGGGGTTTACGTAGAACTCGAATGCGTGGGCCCGAACAAACTTTATTACGGTCTCGATGACCAGTCCCGCGGCATCCGTTCTCTCGACATCAGTGAGTGCAACGGGAAAGAAGAAATTGTCGGGAAAATTGCTGCTGATATCACCCGCTATTATGAAGGGGAATCTGAACCACCGACGGATACCGCCAATGGCGAACTCCGGAGAATTTACAATCAGGGCAGAAGGTACGAACACTGCGGGGCCCACCTCAACCGTGAATACAGCATGGAACAGGCCTTCAATCTTCTTTTCTATAACGGCATCAAAAACAATTTCGCAAAATATTACGGCAACGACCTCGCGCGTGCCGGCGAGATGATCGGCACGATCACTCCGGAAGAAGTTACCGCTCCCTACCTGGAAGCCATCAACACACTCGAAGATCAAATCACCATGCAGAGTGAACTCGCTGCTCTCACGGGAAACAAAGACGAATTCCTGGCCTACATCGCCCGGAAGGAAGCTGATCTCGAGGCGAGGAAGTCAGCAGCCGCGACGGGAATTCAGGATCTGATCGCAGGGACAAAACAGCCCACGACATTTGATCAGGCGATCAAACTTCAGGCGTATCAGAGTCTCGCCGCTATCGGCGATCAGTATGCGATGTACCGGGAAGCGATCAATAGTTCTCCAGCAGAAGACGTGAAAGCAACCCTCGAACAAATTTCCGGAATGGGCCGCGAACAACAGGCTTCCATGCGTCTGACCATGGCGCAACTTTCAGCGCACCCGGAAGAATACAATGTGTGGATCCCGAACGCGGAAAATCTGGCGCGGAAAACCCGAAAGGAAACTCTCGAGAATATTCACCGGATGGAAACCGTCTCAAAAATGCCGGGTCTATCTCCAAGAAAACTCATCGCCCTCAAATGGCTTAACCAGGTGAGTTCCTATCACCTTCAGGTGATGGAGAATCCTTTCAGCTGGCACGAGTACACGGGCCGCATGCCGGAGAAACCACTCGGTGCAGATAACCTGAATTTCGACAGCTGGATGAAAGTAGCGGGAGATGCCCAATGAGAACTTTGATCTTATTATTTTGTGTAAGCTTTTCCGCACTCGCCGATGATCCCAAGGCTATTCTTCTCGAGAAGGACGCCAGCTCTCCCGAGCTCGAGAAAGATCATACAGTTCAGAAAGTCCTGCCTCCCAGGAAGATTCTCCCTGCCCGGGCCGAAAGAGAGCAGTTTTTCACTGATAACTGGAAAGACGGCCTTAAAGACTACGATGAATTGGAGAAGGATCTTCTCTATATGGACCTCCGGCACAAAACCATCCTTGAGTTGAAGCAAAAATACCCTGAGCTATCTGCTAAAGAACTAGAAGAACTCAAGACGAAGCGGAAATAAGTGACTAAACGTTTTACAGCTCGTTAAATTTTTCCTGATCCTGCCTGTGGATACTGAGAGTTGGTATCCTCACTCTATGAAAACTCTTCTCCTGATTGTCATGATCTCCTTCAACACTCTCGCTTCCACTGAGTGTCGGATAAACGTAGAACCTTCAATGTCATGGAAAGGGGAAGAAATTCTCCGGGCCAAGGGCTATCATCCCACGTTCGAAGGTCTTGAACGGGGAACGAATTTTAACCTCGACGTCCGGTATTATAGAACGGAACAAAAATTTTCTTCCGGAGGAATCTGCACCTCGTTTAATAAATTCGACGGAACCCTGAAAACAACCGTTGCTCTCCAGTATTTTAAAACAAGTGAAATTGAAAGGAACCAGCTGGAACATCCCAACACGATGGCGGTCGTTTCCGAATCAACTCCCGAATGTGCGGCGACTCAGATTCCGGAAAATCAGGTCAGGAAGATGAAAGCCTTTCACAGGGCCCTGAGAGCTCTGCCCAGTTGCGAAGAAGTCCGTGCCCGCCTGAAACGCTAAATAACGCACTTCTCTTCACTTCAAATCCGGCCCCTTTTCCATTAAGCTTTTAGACTCAAATCCCTGAGTGAAGGAAAGCTATGGACTACAATTTTTCGGGTATCGAAGCCAGATGGCAAAAGTATTGGGACGAACACAATACTTTCAAGACAACTCAAGACACATCCAAACCAAAATATTACGTCCTCGATATGTTTCCGTATCCATCGGGCGCGGGCCTTCACGTGGGTCACCCGGAAGGTTACACCGCTACCGACATCGTCGCCCGCTTCAAGCGCATGAAGGGCTACAACGTTCTTCATCCGATGGGCTGGGACTCGTTTGGTCTGCCGGCAGAAAACCACGCGATCAAAACCGGAACTCATCCGGACATCACGACCCAGGAAAATATCAAGACCTTCAAGAGACAATTGAAGATGCTGGGTTTTTCCTACGACTGGGAGAGAGAAGTCGCGACGTCGAATGTTGATTACTACAAGTGGACCCAGTGGATTTTCGTCCAGCTCTACAATAAGGGTCTCGCCTACGAATCACACATGATGGTGAACTGGTGCCCGAATCTGAAAACCGTTCTCGCCAATGAAGAAGTCATCAACGGGAAATCCGAAGTCGGTGGGCATCCTGTCATCAGAAAGCCCATGAAGCAGTGGATGCTCCGGATTACGGAATATGCCGAACGTCTTCTCCAGGATCTCGAACTCCTCGACTGGCCTGAGTCCGTGAAAGAAATGCAGAAAGTGTGGATCGGAAAATCGGAAGGTGCGCTGATTGATTTTGCGGTGGAAGGAAAGTCTGACAAGATTTCCGTTTTCACTTCCCGCCCGGACACGCTCTTCGGTGCCACGTACATGGTCCTGGCACCCGAGCACTCTCTCGTCGACAAGATCACAACAGACGCGCAGAAAAACGAGATTGCGAAGTACCGCGAAGTGACCGCGCTCAAATCAGATCTCGAAAGGACCGAACTCAATAAAGATAAATCCGGTGCCTTCACCGGTGCGTACGCGATCAACCCGGCCAACAACCAGAAAATTCCGGTCTACATCGCCGACTACGTTCTTAACACCTACGGCACAGGTGCCATCATGTCCGTTCCTGCGCACGATGAACGTGACTGGGAATTCGCCAAGAAGTTTAACCTTCCGATCGTGGAAGTGGTTCAGGGCGGAAACGTCGCGGAAGCAGCCTTCAGTGACGATGGTCCGCACGTCAATTCCTCATTCCTTGATGGCATGAACAAGCCGGACGCCATCGCTAAAATGATCGCGTGGCTGGAAGAGAAAAAGATCGGTTCAAAAAAAATCAATTACAAGCTCCGCGACTGGCTCTTCTCCCGCCAGCGCTACTGGGGGGAGCCGTTCCCGATTTTAAAATTCGAAGACGGAACTGTCCGCTGCCTCGATTACGATGAGCTTCCCGTCACTCTCCCGCCGGTGGAAAAATATGAACCGGCCGGCACCGGTGAATCTCCTCTCGCCACGATTGATGAATGGGTGAACGTCGTTGATCCGAAGACCGGAAAAAAAGCGCGGAGAGAAACCAATACCATGCCTCAGTGGGCAGGATCATGCTGGTACTACCTCCGCTTCTGCGATCCGCAGAATAAGACCGAACCGTGGAATTCAAAAATTGAAAACTACTGGATGCCGGTAGATCTTTATGTCGGCGGCGCTGAGCACGCGGTTCTTCACCTTCTCTACTCGCGCTTCTGGCACAAAGTGCTCTATGACCTGAAACTCGTTTCCACGAAAGAGCCGTTCCACAAACTGGTGAACCAGGGAATGATCCTTGGCGAAGACGGCGAGAAGATGAGTAAGTCTCGCGGAAACGTGGTGAACCCCGATTCCGTCGTAAAAGAAATGGGCGCCGATACCCTCCGGCTCTATGAAATGTTCATGGGGCCACTTGAGAAAACGAAACCGTGGTCATCGGCAGGCACCAAGGGAGTCTTCAACTTCCTCAGTCGTGTGGCGCGCTTCTTCCTTGATAAAGAACACTACACAGAAGACAGCGTGGAAGATTCTTCCAACGTGAAAGAAGTTCACAAGCTCATTAAGAAGGTCACAGAAGACATTGAGCATCTGCATTTCAACACCGCCATCTCACAGATGATGATCTTCACGAACCACGTATATAAGACCGGGAAGATCAGCAAGAAGACCGGTGAGCAATTCGCCCTGATCCTCGCTCCGTATGCGCCTCATCTCGCCGAAGAGCTCTGGAACTTCCTTGGCCACAGTAAGACTTTGACCTATGAAGCCTGGCCTTCTTACGACGTGAATCTCGCGAAAGACGACATGATCACCATCGCTGTCCAGGTGAACGGAAAGACCCGCGGGACATTTGAAGTGGATCGCGAGATTGATAAAGACCATTTCCTGGCACTCGTGAAAGCGGATGAGAAAGTCGCGAAATACCTTCAGGGTACAATTGTGAAAGAAATTTATGTTCCAGGAAAAATTTGTAATTTCGTGGTGAAAGAATGATCGCCTCGAAGGCCCAGCTTGAAGCATTCAAGAACCAGCTTCTGGTTCCGCTTCCTCCTTTGCCTTCAAGGCGCACGATCGAGTGCCTGTTTCAGTACGATCTCCCTGTGACGGTTTCGGAAATCTGGCCGATTCTCATAGACACCAGCCGGATGAATAGTGAGATGGGATTTCCTCCTCGCGTGGAAAAAGAAGTCGACGGGGAAAATCACGTCAGCACCAAGACATTGGGAAAAAAAGAAGAGTGGATTGAAAAACCGTGGGTCTGGGTCCATGAAAAAGAGATCCAGCAACACCGGATTTTCCAGCGCGGCTGGATGACCGAGCACCGGGGAGTTGTCAGGGTCGAGGAAAAATCCGACGGCACCTGCCTCGTTCAGGTTTTTTTCCGCTGGAACTTTCCGAATATTTTTCATTACGCCCTTTTCTCCCTTGTTCCCAAGTCGCTCGAGAAAGGCTTCGGGACTATCCTGATGGCGAAATCAAAATTCATCCTCCAGAACCGGATGGAAAAAAAACGGTCAGGCATTCCTCAGCTCCCTGATCAGAGTGCCTACGAAATGCTGAAAAATTATTTCCTGACCGGCGACATGCTTGACCTTGACCGTATCCATGCCAAGGAACTCGCTGAGAGATTCGGGCTTCCCTTGAACGACGTTCTCAAGGTGTGCGTGAGAATGGTCAAAGATGGTGACCTCACACTCAGCTGGGACGTGATTTGTCCGCACTGCCGTTCTGCCCGGGGAGAATCTAACTCGA
>CANGAC010000068.1 GCA_947451425.1 Bacteriovoracaceae bacterium
ATGGTGGAGATAAGCAGGATCGAACTGCTGACCTCTTGCATGCCATGCAAGCGCTCTCCCAGCTGAGCTATACCCCCGAAACTGTAAGTTCTGATAATTTAAATAATTCAGGTGGCTTCCGCAAGGGGGAAAAATAAGAAATCCTCAACTTATCCCCGGGGACCCGCGCTTTCCTGTTCAATTCTGTTTTTCGGAAGGATGAGCTTATTTCAGGAACTAAAAGAAGGCACCCGCAAAGAACTACGGTGAAGAAACGCTCACGAAGTGGAGTGAATGGCGTGCTGAAGGCTTCGCAGTGAAAAATCTTTTTTGGATCTAGCGTGTGACGAACTTCAAGGATCTCGTTTTTGATTCGCTGGTGAGAAAAGAACTTTTAATTGAAGAGCTTCCCGCGAGACTTCAGAAAAAAACTCAGTGGAGATTGTGGGAAATCATCGCCAGAAGGGGATCGAGATCAAAAGGCTTTTTGATGAAGCCATTCACTTTGAGTCTCTGCGCGTATTCGTCGATATCTGATTTTTCCGAGACGATAATGAAAGGTGTGTCCTTACCGTCTGATCGCTTTCTGACGCCCGCAACGAACTCATCTGGTGTCAGGAATGGTGTATTAAGGTCCATGAGGATCAGATCAGGTGTGCCGTGTTTTTCGATGTAATCGAGCGCTTTTTTTCCGTGCTCCATAGGAACCACATCATAATCTTCAGCGCGAAGACATTCCGTGAAGAGGAATTGCGTATCGAAGTCATCCTCTATCAGCATTATAGTTTTGTGTTCCATGATTTATGTATAGACGATTCCCCGGATGAAGGCCATGGACCGGGATATTTATTCAAAAAAGCGCGGTTATTAACAACTCTTAAAATGCTCTTAGTCTTTCTGGGTTAGGACATTTTCATAAAGTGTCTTAAGGATAAATTTAAAAATCCGGTAAAAATTCTACGTTCAGAATTGAGAAGGAAAAGAATTACGTGATTACGATATGAATTTTTTCGATGATCGATCCGTCGACTCTTCGGCATCTTCGATTGGACGTTCCGCATGACATGCGGAAGCAGCTACAAATAAAAAGGCCCGCTTGCGCGGGCCCTTTTATAGAACAAATAATCTTAGAGATTAGTGTTGCTCAGTTGTGCCTTCAGCAGCAGGAGCAGCTTCTGTAGCTGGAGCAGCTTCAGCAGGAGCAGCTTCAGTTGTTGGAGCTGTTTCTGCAGGAGCAGTTTGCTCAACAGTTGTAGATTCAGCTGGAGCAGCAGTTTCTTCTTTCTTGTTACAAGCAACAGCGAGAACGAGAAGAGCAGCAGCGAGAACGAAATACTTAGACATAGAATTCTCCTTTAAATGATTCATCCAAATGACAGAAATTGAATGATCGTAATATGTATTAGATTACTATCAAATTTATCCAATCTCTTTTTGTACCGCAAGATGTTTTACTCAATTATTTTCAATGCTTGATGCGGGCAATGGCCTGGCCTAATTTTGCCACGCATTGCGCTAGAACTTTTTCAGGGTTTTTTCGCACAAGGTATAGGCCAGTTTCTGCGGATAGTAGGCCGCTTCATTGATGAAAATTGGGTACCGAGGCCCAAGGGTTTTGCTGGTAATTTCTTCTCCGGAAAATCTCCTGAAGGGTGTGTAATTTCCCTCGATCTTCACAAAATCCTTACCCTGAAATCCTGAATGGATATAGGCACTTATTTGTCCCTTTTCATCGAGCGGATATTTCACATCTTCCACTTCAACGTAGAGTTCCACCTCACCTTTTGGCGACGCTGGAGCAACCGAAAGGCTTAATAAAATCTGGTCAAGAAGGGCCACAGTTCCCTCGAAAACGACGGGATCAAGCAGACCGTTTGCCACGGGTCCGACTTCAATCATGAGGCTTGATGGCACCTGGCTGGCCAGATATTTTTTGTTGGGATCAGGACTTCCGATCACGCGGGCATCGGACATTTTTGCCGCTAATTCCTGACCCAGCCAGAGGACCAGTGGATTGTAGTCTGTCAGGATGATGGTTTTTCCCATCGCAGATGTCGTCGTATGAAGGTCAATCACGAAGCATTCTTCTTTCAGGACCATGTCCCGGAGTTCCCGTGCGCGATGATGCTCAAAAGAATCGGGTCTCTTTTCATGGAGAAACTGAAAGGCGCGGTTGAGATCCTCATCCTTGAAGCGTTTGTTAATTTTATGGGCCTCAGGGTTGGCGAGGATGAATTCCAGCCTCAAGGTCGGATATTTCTTCTTAAAAAACTCCGCGTATTTCTCCACGATCCAGACACCGGTGAATTCGTTACCGTGGGTGCCTCCGAAAACCAGAACCTTCTTCATTTCTTCTCCTCAATCCGGCGGACAAATTCATGGATGATATTGTGGTAGAGATCCGGTCCCGCGATCGCGTCTTCGACATTGGAGTCGATGTTGGGATTATCGTTCACCTCAATCACGTAGGCCTTCCCGTTTTTCTCTTTCAGGTCGACTCCATAGAGAGAGTTTCCGACGTGATGGGAAATTTTTATCGCCGTGTTGAGGACATGCTTCGGAACTTTCCCGAGTGGTAGGGTCTCAGCTTCACCGGTTTTGTCTTTTTCTTTTTTCTTCCCGTGGTCGTAGATCTGCCAGTGGCCCTTGGTCATGTAGTATTTGCAGGCGTAGATAGGTTTTTCGTTAAGGACGCCGATCCGCCAGTCGAAGTCTGTGTAAAAGAATTCCTGGGCCAGGAGGAGTGCCGTTTTCTTAAAGAGATCATCAGTTACTTTCAGAAGATCAGCGTGGTTTTCCACTTTGAAGACTCCCTTGGAGAACGATCCATCCGGAATCTTGATGATCATCGGAAAACCGATCTCCGCTTCCAGGGATTTGATCTGCTCCGGGTTGTCGGAAAGGACAAAGGTCTTCGGCGCATGGATCTTGTTCGAGTGAAGAAGATTGTGCATGTAAATCTTGTTCGTGCAGCGGAGGATCGACATGGAGTCATCGATCACAACGAGGCCTTCGCTCTCCGCCTTCTTGGCGAATCTGTAAGTGTGATGATTGAGAGAGGTGGTCTCACGGATAAACAAAGCATCGTATTCGGCAATCCGGGGATAATCTTTTTTCTCAATCAGTTCCACGAGGACATCGTTTTCTTTTCCGGCCTTGATGAAATTATTCAGGGCCTTCTTGTCTGATGGCGGGAGAGGATCGAGGGGGTTATGGAGAATCGCGAGATCATAACGGTATTTTTTCTTGGCCTTGGGTTTTCGCCAGATCTTCCCGGAGTAATCATCCAGAGCTGCCGCAAAGATATCTTCATCCGTTGTGGAAAGAGCATTGAGAGAGCCCGTCCGGATGCTTGAGATCGTCCATTTTTTATCCCACTCAAAATCCACATGAAGAATGGGTGCCGGGAAAAGATCAAAGATGGAACGCGCAACTTCAGCGAGAAGTTCCCGGTCAGTTTTTCCGAAGAAAAGAGAAATGGAAAATCCGTCTCCCGGTACCTGGTTTTTAAAGGCGCGCTGGATAGAGAGATCGAGATCTTCGGTATCGAGATTATAAAGAAAGGAGCGCGAAAGATCATTGATCGACTTCACGGTAGGAATGACGGAATGCCCGCGTGCTTCTGCCAGAAGGGAACAATAGTATCCGTAACTCTGGTATTTATAACTGCGGCAGAGATTGATGATTTTGATGCGCTCTTTTGAGCCTTTGCCGGTATAAAGAGTCTCATCCCAGTTCACGAGATAATCCTGCGGCGTCATAAGCTGCTCAACCGGATAATAAGAATTCCAGTCTTTCAGTTTTTCCACAATGACGATGATTTTGGCCACAAACACCCGTATGTTCAGTTCATTTCAACCTCAGTACAATAGCAAAATGGCGCAAACTTTGAAACGCGGTAAAGTGAAATTCACAAGGTCTACACTTTTGACGAGGAAGGCCCGGCTGAAAGACCTGACTCAGCTGGTGGATCTCGAAAATGCCGTCTTTGATTACGACCAGCTCTCCCGGAGAAATTTTCACTGGATGATCAAAGGAGCGCATTCCATTTTTCTTGTGCAGGAATACGAAGGTAAAATCATCGGGTATGGGTTAGTGCTGATTAATGCCGGTACAAGTCTGGCAAGGCTCTATTCTATCTGCACCGCCCGCGAATTTCAGGGCCAGGGTCTGGCGACTCAACTCATCCATCAGCTCGAAGAAAAATCTGCGGACGAAGAGGACTGCGCGTATCTGCGCCTAGAAGTGAAAGAAAATAACAAGGGTGCCATCGCCCTTTACCGAAAACTCGGCTACCGGAAGTTCACCGTGAAAAAAGATTACTACGATGATGGCAAGGCCGCGTGGTGCTTTGAAAAACGGATCAAGACTCTTACGAGAAAGCCGCGCTTAAATATTCCCTACTACCAGCAGGGAACGGATTTCACCTGCGGGCCCGCGAGCCTTCTCATGGCGATGAAAACGTTTAACCCGAAGACCGAGATGAACCTCACGCAGGAGCTCGATCTCTGGCGGGAGGCCACCACGATTTTTATGACTTCCGGTCATGGTGGTTGCGGCCCTCATGGTCTGGCCCTGGCCGCTCACAAGCGGGGATACAAAGCGGAAATGTTTCTGTCTCACATCAACACCCTTTTCATCGACACCGTCAGGAGTGCCGAGAAAAAACACATCATCGAACTCGTTCACCGGAACTGGGAAAAAAAGATCGAAGAGCGGAAAATTCCCGTTCATAGAAAGCGCCTCACGATCCAGGACATTCACGAGATCCTGGACGCCGGCGGTATTCCGATCGTTCTCATCACGACTTATCACTTCGATAACAACCGGGTTCCGCACTGGGTGGTGGTCACGGCCTACGATAATAACTTCATTTATATTCACGATCCCGATCAGACGACACCGGAAAATTACGAAGGTGTCATCTCACGCGTCCACATTCCGATTCCGGATGAGCAGTTTCTGAAAATCTCCCGCTGGGGGAAAGATAAGGTGAGTGCGGCAGTTGTTGTGTCTTAGTAAAAAATCGCGCTAGATACAGGAAACCCCACCGAGACACTGGTTACTACAGTTCTGATAGGTGTAGAATCCGGACAGATCGCCATTGTTACAGCAACGAGACTGACTGAAGTTGGCAGAACAGTGAACGCAGTTTGGTCCAGCTCCTGCGGAACAATTGTTGGCCGTGAGCCTCAGGTAGGCCGTGACACAAGCACCGTGAACAACGGTTGCTCCCCATGGCGCAGTACAACTTGCGGTCGTCGTGCAGGTGCTCGATGGGAGGTTGATGTTCCAGGTTCCATTTGAACAAGTGTAATTCACACCTCCGAGCCCGGGTGCCGTGCTGTCGTTGGCCCAGACAACGGCGCCATCAACGGCGATCGGAAGTGATGAGTTACAGGCCGACCAGTTGACGCTG
This sequence comes from Bacteriovoracaceae bacterium, assembly GCA_947451425.1. Taxonomy (GTDB): domain Bacteria; phylum Bdellovibrionota; class Bacteriovoracia; order Bacteriovoracales; family Bacteriovoracaceae; genus Peredibacter. Next base: position 5,399 of record CANGAC010000068.1, read on the forward strand.
ATCGCGGGACAGGCCTTACGGCAGGAGATGATGACTTTACCGGTGGCATCGGTGTCGAGCTGAACACGGGCGCCGTCGGTCGTGCTACAGGATGAGGTCGCCGTGTCGACCATGTACTGGAGGTAGTTACTGACCGGATAGCAGACAGCATTTCCAGTGGAGCTGATTCCGGCGAAGACGAATTTATCCGGACAAACGTTATTTTTCAGGACGCATTTGTTAGCGGTCGAATCCCAGACGTACAAACTGTTTCCGCTTCCGAGGTTCGAACAGAACTCCTGGTTCACATTGTTATTACCATCATTGGTAACTCCGTTGACCGTTTCCCCCAGCTGAACAGCGTAGCAACCATCGACCTGCCAGGTGGTGGCATTGACGGGGGATACCTGGAGCATGATCGGAATGTCTTTCGTGACGTGCTTGGCCCCGAAGCCTGTCTTCGTTCTCATGTTGGCATTGGTGCCTTCAAGGCGGGAGTAGGTAATCCGCATTTTCGAAGGATAAGTGATCACGTTCTGCCCGGCAGGATCGGTCGCGCTTGGGGTCATGAAAGTCATGGATTTGATCGCCACGTTTCCGTTCATGTAAATTTTTGTGGGATCATAGGACGCGCCGGAGTTCGTTTCAAAGTTCACATTCATGCTGGCGCCGGAATCCAGCTTACTGACGACTTGAGTGACCGGACTGGTCATGCCTCTGGTCACATTGATCACACCTGCATTCCGGATCGTTTTAAAACAATGCTCGCGGTTCTGGAGAACGGAGAAAATAATTTTATTTATCTGTTCAATCTGATCCCGGGTCTCGACAGTTTTCATTAACTTTTTCTGGTCCTGAATCATCCGGGTCGCAATAAGCGCAGATCCTGCCAGCACGGAGCTAATGACAAGACCCTGGACCATGGAAATACCGGACTGAAAAAGAAAACGCATTTTATTATTATATATGAATTCGCCTTTTTGCCTAAAAAAACAGGCGGGGGAATGGGAAATGCCATCAGGGACCTGGGCCCTGCCAAAAATTAAAGGCAGATCCCGGCCGTAGGACCACTGAACAAGGCACCAAGACCTTTAATTGGTGTTTTTCCTGATTCTAGTTAAAATGAATTATTGCAAAGAGGTATGAGTTGTTTTGTCGAATCCTGAGTATTTACCGGCGATCGGGTTTTTCCATGACCGAAGTGATGGTCGGTGGAGCGATTCTTGCGGGTGTTGCTCTCGGGGGCGCCAGAATGTTCAAGGATCAAAAGACCGGTCAGAAAAGAGTCGAGCTCGATGCTGCCCTCAACGCTTTCCATGCTTCCGCTGTTAAAATCATGAACGACGCCAAAAACTGTAACGCCACACTAAACACATCTTACGGCGCCTCAGTTGCCGGATGGGTGCAGCCGGACGGGATTTATCTTTGTAATGGTTGTACGAGCACGTCGATCGATTACACCGCCAATTCCACGATCTCTCCGCGTTCAGCATCGGCCTGGATCAAAAAAAATACCAGCTCTTACCCGAACGTTGCTTCTGATGCCTGGATTGAAAATACCAGCGGTCAGGGAAACAAGGGAACACGCACCTGGTTTGTGGAAGACATTACGTTAATTCCGCCGTCCACTCCCGGCACCGGTAGTGGAAAACTCCGGATGACGTATCGTCTGGGACCGACGATGCCCGGTGGAGGGAAAATCGTCACCAAAGATATCAACATCAACATGCGCTTTACTCAGGACACTGTGGCGACCAACCGGCAGTTCCAGGCCTGTATGTCGGGCGCGGAAAGCTCGCTGAATAATCTCCAGCACGACATCTGCTCATCGATGACCCAGCTCTCTTCTGGTGGCTCAATCATGCGCTGGAACGATGTGACCCAGCAGTGCGAGGCCCTGACCTCAGTGAAAACCTGTCCTGCGGGAACGATCATCGAAGGTGTCCGTGCTGACGGGACTGTTCACTGTAAAGGGATCACTCAGGGTCTCGACTTCCAGAAAGATCTTCTTTTGAATTCGCCGTGTGCTCCGGGTACGAGTATCCAGCTCCAGATCATAGACGGGAAAGTAACGACGAAATGTATTTAAAGAAAATCCTCAGGAACTATTCCGGCTTCTCGATGACCGAACTGATGGTGGGAGTGGGTCTCCTCGGTGGTGTCTCACTCGTCACGATGAAGATCATGCAGGAAAACGCCGCGAACGAAGCCTATCTGAATTTCACATCCAAGGTGAACAACGCCGCCATGATCGTCCAGAACTCCATGAACAATGCCGATCGCTGTAATCAGATGATGGTCGGAAAGAACCGTGATGCCGTTCCCTGGCCCGGCAACACTTCATCCATGACCAATCTCCAGATCGCCAAGGGTGCCGGTGCCTACGAAGTCCTTCTGCAATCCAATACTGAGTACGCAGATTTTTACGTGCCTGCGAATGGGATCCAGCTGGCGGCATCTTCCATGGGTGCGAACGTCACAGAACTGATTCTTACTTTCCAGTCCAAGAGGCAAGCACTTCTTAAAGGTGGTGCGGCCAATACGAAAAACAAAGGCACGATCTTAAAGCGCATTCCGTTTGTGACTGAGCTCACCGGGAATATGATTAAGTCCTGCGGTCCGGTCGTCTCCGACGCCGATCTCCAGGCAAAAGAAGTCATGTGCCGTTCTCTCGGAGCCGCGGCTTCGTGGAGTGGCGGCGTCTGTACTCTCGTGGAAATGAAATGTCCCGCGGGCCAGGTACCGAGTCAGATGACGAGCCTTGGTAAAGTGATCTGTATTTCCGTCAACAATTCTAATTTTCGGGACACTTTGTTCGATTTCGCTCCGGCCAACTGTTCTCCGGGACAAAGTGTGACCCTCCTTCCGGGTGCCGGCGGAAAAATCAAAGCGGGCTGTACCGGTACGGCTACAGGTTGCGCTACAGAGATTCTCGACTGGACCGTGGCCGGAGTATCCTGCCAGGCGACGTTCACGGCTTCGGCCTGGGGCGCTTCGCAAACCCAGAGTTCAGTGGCCTCGAATACTTCCGGTTCAGCGACCTATTCCTGTAACTCGGGTCTCAAGGCCTGGGTGATTTCGGGAACTCCGACCTGCGTGAACACCGCTAACCGGTGCGCGGCCGGACTGGTGGTGAACTGGGCCGGAGCAACGAAGTTCTGTTCAATGACAACAACTTTAGTCTACGAAGATCTGGCCAAGGCCACGGTCAACTCGAATGCCGGTTCTTCATCGGGGACGGGATCAACCAATGTAGAGTGTAACAAAGGTGTTCTTTCAGTCATTCCACCTACGACTTGTAACTAGTCTCATCTCTAGGTTAAAATACTAAGTATGCGCATTGAGATTCTTATCGATGGTTCGGTGGATCCTCAGATCTATCCGATCAACAAACCCAAGCTGACCCTCGGTTCCGGCGAAACGTGTGACGTTGTCATCTCGAGTGATAATATTTCCCGGAAGCATCTGATCATCGTCAACGAAGGTGATTCGTTTTTTGTGATCGATCAGGGATCAACCAACGGATCGTTCATCAACGAAGAACGACTGGTTCCCGGAAGAAGAACGGAGTTCACGTCATTTTTTCCCGTTCGCTTAGGTGACCAGGTGCTCATTACGCTTCTGTCTGATGACGAGCAGGGCGCGGGTTCCGACGAGCCGATGATTCCGCTCTTTCCGAAAGAGGGATCACAGCAAGCATCGAGAGGGGCCGACGAATCCACGAGGCTTATTTCTCTGGCGGATCTGAAGAAGGCGAAGACTTCGGACCTCGTTCAGAAGCGCGCAGACGTCATCAAAAAGAAAGCGACGCCTCCGAAAAAACTTCCGGTCAAAACCAAACGCGCCAAAGAGAACGACCGCTTCAAGACGATGGTCTGGATTTCCGTCCTCGCTATTGGAGCTGTCGGTTACTACAATATCAAAGAGAAAAAAGAAGAAGCTAAGAATGAGATCATGGAAGTCGGTCAGGTCGTAAAAGTTGAGCCCACGCAGGCAACGAAAGACAAGATTCCTGAAACAGCGTCGACAGATACCGCTTCAGATCAGGCCCGGATTATTCCGGAAGCCCAGCTGCTTGAAAAAGATAAATATCTCCAGCTTCTGGTTGATGCCAAGTGTGTCACCGAAATGGAGAAGTATTTTTGTGAAAAGATTCCGTACGCCAAGGGCGGTTCCTACGGCGCCGTCCAGATCGGAAGTACCATGCACATCGTGATTGATGGTGACCCGTACATCAAAGAGGCCCGTGAATACGTGGTTCATCCGCCGGCCGACTCTTCGGGAAATTATCCTCCGGAAGTTTACGAGCCCTATAAAAAAGTGGTGATGGACGTCGCGATTGTGATCTTCCTGATGAAAGGAATTCCGGCCGATTTTGACTGGGAAAAGATCAAGGACTTGAAAATTTCCATCGGGATTTACGAGACCTGGCAGGGGACGACGTACATCCAGCGAGTGGGCGCAGGTTATCCGGAGCGGCTGAAGAAATTTCGTGAAGTCGTGACGATTGAAAACCTGAAGAACGTAAAAGTCGTTGGCGAAAATGCACTCCTCTTCACCAAAGACTATTACCGCACTTACTAGAGAGTTTTCAAAAACTCGATCAGTTCTGATTTCTCAGAAACACTGAAAAGTTCAATTCCATCTTTCAGGAAAATTCCTTCATCGTGACCAGTATTATGCATGCCTTCTTTCGTCGTATCGTAGAAAAGATCCTTATTCTTTTTCCAGGCGACGGGCGTTTTTTCATTGAGCGGGTATCCCACGCAGTCCTGGTCAAAATCCGTTTCTTTGTTCGCGGCTTTTCCTGCCCAATAGTTTGCCGGACGCTGAGAGGCCTTCGTGAGAAGAGCGCACAGATTCGGAACAGAGTTATTGTGGAAGTATGGCCAGCGTGCCCAGATGCCATCGAGTGGAGGCGGAACATATCCCTTCTGTGGTTCAACCACTGTGCCGATGGATTTCGAAATCTGAAGGGAATTGAGTGCGTCTGCAAATTCCCTCATTCCTAGGTAACGACCGGGATCAGTTCCCACGTCGCGCACGGGAGTTTTCTTGTGATAAGTGAAGCCCGCGTTCTGAATGAGTTCTTCATCCGGGAGAGTTCCAGCTTCCGGTAGCTCCCAGCCTTTCGTATACGTTCCGTGGCAACGGGCACAGGCCTGCTGGAAATGTTTCTGGCCGCGTTTTGCCTTGTCGATATCAAGAGCGTTTACGCCGAAGAATTTTTCATAGCGCGGAGGCTTTGAAGCAAAGACGGCAGCCGTGAGTTCGCGGATCTTACTGTCATTATCCAGAAGCCATTTCTCGAGGGATTTGAGATCCGTTCCGCGGCCGATTTCATTCCACAGAAAGTTCGTGTGAACCGGATTTCCGGAAACGATGGACCCATCCGAGAGCCAGCGGTTCTTGTATTTTAAGTTCCACCACACTGCCGGTTTAGAATCCGCGACCATTTTCTCGAGCTTATTCGGGCGCGGATGCTTGTAGGAATCAGGAGTCCTGGTGGAATAGGCATCCTGCGCGCGGCGGGAGAGTGACATCGCCACCTGCGCGAGACTCGTATCAAGGCCCAGTGCCACCGGAGGTTTTGTTCCGACATAACGGATGGCCTCTTTGGAATCAATGAACATCAGGCGATCTTCTTCCGAAGATTTCAGGAGATCCTTGAAGAGAAAGGAATTGATGTAAGGAGCAACCCGCGAGCCTTCGTGGAAAAAATCATTGGCGCGGGGAAAGCGGTTCGTAAGACCCAGGACTTTTACCCCGAAGAGATCTGCTGAGTGACAGGTGGCGCAGCTGAAAGTCATGCCGGGTTTTCCGTGAGACTGAAGAAGGGTGGCGCCCATCGGAAGTTCTTTTTCTTTCGCTGAAAGAGCCGGAAAGGGATTCGGATTTCTCTCGTCATCGACTTCGGGATAATTGTGGAGACCCAGCCATCCGAACACTTCGGCCATCGACTTAAATGGAGTTACAACCTGAGCGAGACGGAAAAGAAGAGCTCGGACGGGATCATTCTCAGCGCTGTTGAAAAAAGTTTTCATCGGGCCATAGGGAATGAGCAGGCCTGTGACTGTGACGGGATAAAAAAGTGCGTGCTTTCTTCCGGCCATGACAGTGTCTTTCCACTGAGCTTCGGGGAGAGCGTAGATGTTTTCACGGGAAGAAGTGACTTCGGTATCTCTCACCCATTGGGCAGAGGCCATCTGAGACAAAAAAATAGTTGTAAATAAAAAATATTTAAGTGCTTGTTTTTCCATACTCCCATGTTTCTCGTTCAGACGGGCTTGGTCAACTAAGCTTTCCTAACAGTTTGATTGGGATTCTACGTCACAAGAATTTTGAAAGTCTCATTTGACGAAAAACAAGGCCGGGGCCATTGTTGTTTTCGAAATCAAGCCTGATTTCACTCCCAGAATGATATCAGGCCATCGTCTTGACCGCGGTGGCCTTTTATCCGACCTTCCTGAACCCCGATGAAATCTTCTCCAGCTCTTTTCTGATCTTCTCAGCTTCGAGTGGTAATTGGTAATAGCCTGAAGCCCCGGCCGGTGTCTGCGCGTGGATTTTTGCCTTCTCCGGTGAGATCGCCTTGGCGATAATCAGCACTCTCGAATGAGGAAATTTATTTCTTATCTGGGCCGATAACTGGTTCACGGCTTTTGCATTCACATCGTAATTCATGACGACAATCTGGTTCTCTTTTCCCCGCAGGCAATTGTTCAGTTCCTCGAGTGAGGTTGCCATGATGTAGTCAAATCCGTGAGGGAAATTCGAAATAGATTTGCGGAAAAACTGGGATTCAAAATCAAAGAGGACTACCTTCACCTGGTCTTTCTGCGGAAGCGCTCCGACAGATGTGATCGTGGGTTCGTTGTCGGTTTTCTCCAGCACATCGAACTGAATATCCTCTTCGATGTTGCTGAGTTTTTCCTCTTCTGCGAGCTTTTGTTTCTTCAAAGCATTCAGGTCGAGGACGACCGTAGGCTTATCATCTTCGTCACCGGGGGACATGGAAACTCCTCAAAATTCAATGGGTTCACGAGCTTCTCGGAGGAATGGGAAAGGAGCTTAAGGTTTTCGGGGGTATGTTCAAGTTATAACAGCGATTTCCGATAAGTACACTAAGGATAGGTGAGTATTTAAATGCCCTTTGATGATTTGAACCTCGAATTCGAAGACGAAGAAGAGGCGGCCCGAAAGAAGAAGGCAGAGACTTTACAGCAGGATGTGGACCTGGAATTTCAGGCGCCAGATCCCGGGAGTAAACCTCGGCCTGTAGCACGTCCTGCTCCTCAGGGAGCAGAACCGCAAGCACGTCCAACTCCTCCGCGTCCACCAGGTGCGGAAGTGAGAAAAATTGATGAAGCTCGCGCGAATGCAAATGCGAATGCAAATGCAAACGGTGCACCTCAGCCGCAAGTACGTCGTCCGGTTCCGCCCGCACAGGGAGGAGCAGCTCCTGCAGTCGCCAGACAGCAGGTGTCGGGCTCAAGCGCCCTTGAAACCAATTATGATCTTGAGAGTGAAAACATCGTGCAGATGCGCGAGGAAATGAGACGGGTTCAATTCGAGAGCGAAGTCAAGGTCGCTGTCGCAGAAATGAAAACAGAATTCCTTACCGAGATGCTGTCTGACATGAAGCTTCTCGAACATCAAATTGGGCAGTTACTTGTCCGCATCAACGCTAAACACCCCGACATGAAACAAGAAGCACTGATGATCAAAAAGCTTCTTGCCGACTTCAACGCAAAAAAAAGAAAATAGTTTATCCATTAAAAAGGGATAAATTATGCGCGCTCTTCTCCTCACCATATTCCTTCTGAGTTCTTCTGCGTTTGCGAGTGGTCTTCATCACCTGAACGTTCAGAAATTGAATTTCGATTACACCGCTCCGGCCGGTCAGGGCACGGTGGAAAAACTCGACATCGGTCTTTCTAAGGCGATGGATGAAGCTGTTGCGGTGGAACGGGTGGGTGAGACTTTCGTCGCGCGCACGACGTTTCTGGACTTCACCTGGATGGAGCCGTGGAAATTTCTCTTCGATGTGGAAGCCCTGAAGCTGGAGAATTTGAATCTCAAGGCCTCGAAACTTTCGCATGAGTTTTCTCTGGATCATGGTTCCGTGAAATTCAAGGGCGAGTACAAGATTGAAAAGATGACCGCTAAGTGCGAGGGGAGTTCTGACCTTCCGGATCTTGAGAATCGCCTTTTTGAAGACTGTCGCGAAAGCATGATCGTCGAAATGGACCGGCTCGATATCCCGATGGATTTTTTCCTCGTTGATATTCTTAACCGCCTGCCGCCGATGCCGGAAGATGAAGCTCCTCTGAAAAATTTTACTCTGACCTCCAAGCAGGGTGACTTCTACATGTACTTCCTCGCGAAGTATGTGCTGAAAGCGGGACTAAGGACCTGGGGAGCTTTCCATTACGAAGAAGATTTCAAAACACTCGTGATCAGAGTGGATCTTGTGAAGTTTGGTTACATCCCGGTGACATCAACCGTGCTGAGAGAACTCAAGAATAGAATCAAAGATCCGCGCGTTCAGGTTGATCCGCCCCTGATCAGAATCAGGCTGCGCGAATGAAACCCGAAAGAGTCACGATTCAGGGAGTAGAAGCACTCGGGGTGCTGACGGAGAACGCCGACACCGCTGTGGTCTTCTTCCACGGCTATGGTGCCAACATGAATGATCTTTTTCCCCTCTGGGAGCTTTGGCACCGCGACCGCTTCAACTGGTATTTCCCGAACGGTGTTGAGTCTCTGCCGATGGGGTATTACGAAGGCCGCGCGTGGTTTTCGATTGATATCGCGGCCCTTGAGAAAGCGATGAGAGAAGGAAAGCATCGGGACATTGCCACCAGCATTCCTCCTGAACTTGATAGCACCTTACAAAGGCTCGAGATGTTTCTTCTCGATGTCATGAAAAAGCATAAGCGCCTCATCCTCGGAGGCTTCTCTCAGGGAGCGATGTGCGCGTCTCACTTAGCGATGAAAGACAGTTTCGCAGTGGATGGACTGGTCTTATTGTCCGGAGGATTGCTTGCTGAAGAAAAATTTCCTAAGGCCGCCCGGGGAATTCCTTTTTATC
>CANGAC010000069.1 GCA_947451425.1 Bacteriovoracaceae bacterium
CCGCATCACGACCGAGGACTTTGTACTGGTTGTTGCCGTAGTAAACCAAAGCGTCACCCGGAATCACGTCACCAATGTAGTCAGCTTGGTTGATTGTTCCAGATTCACGCCCACTGGTGATTCTGTCTGTCGCACTGGCAGAAGCATCATTCAAAGATGCACGGAGCACGAGCAGTCTTCTGATATCTGTGATGCTGGCCTTGTCATCCTGAGTGGGATGTTCGTTCATGACAGTGAGAGTGTTGTAGATATCGATGATGATATCAGCGTTGTCTGCAGCTTTAGCGTCACGGGAAAGATCCCAGTTCACCATTTCAAGCGTCTTATAAAGAAGACGGTACTGAGCTGAAGCATCAAACACACTGTCGACGGCCTTGAGCATGGCGCGACCGAATTTCAATCCGAAGTTTCCGTACTCGAGTTCTGTGGCGGCATCACCGGCCGCAACTCTGCGCTGGTAAGCAAGGTCTGATTCATGAACATCGAGAGCGACGCGGATGCATTTCACCTGGATATCCAGAGCATTTTCAAGAACGCCGTTATCGTTAATGTTTGCTTCCTGAAGAAGCTCGCTGACAAGAAGGAGTCCGCGGTTAAGAGCGAAGCGGGTAAAGAGCTGATAGTTTTTCTCTCCAGAGCGTCTGACAACTGATTTCATCACTCCGGAGAGGTGACGAACCTGCTGGTCAACCGGCATTGATTCAATATCGGCCAGGGCTTTTGTGAGAACGCTTTGAGCATTCTGCGCCCAGGGAAGAAAGACTGCGACGTCAGTTGCTGTGAGACGGGTGATTGTCCCTTCTGCGAATTCACTCGACGTATCGATGAGCTCACGAGGAGGGTCGATCTGCGGAAGTGGTTTCACTTCTTTGGCGAAAGCATCAAACCCCAGGGTCGTCAGAGCAAGGAGAGTTATAAGAATTGAAGTTTTCATATTCGTTTCCGTTTTATTTTAAAAAATTAACGATTAAGTTCTGTAACTGCGCCTGTGTTGCTATTCATGATGCGAAGTTCGCCGCTGATGAAGTAAACGATGTTCTTCACTTCTTTAGAGAGTTTCACACCTGTTGGGTTCAGCTGAGACTCAAGCATGACGTAAAGTTTCGGACGGGTTTCTCTTAAGACGAAATCACCTGAGAAGTTCGTTACCCGACTTGCCACAGTTGCTTCGTTGTTTGTATCAACTGCGGAGACAACCATTTTCTTAGAGCCGTAGTTTCCTGGGATCAGATCAGTCCAGGCGAGATTTTTCTTCGAGCTCTGTTTCATTGTGACCGAAGTGTTAAAGTTAATATCAACCTGAGCATGGTTCGGAGTGATCACGATAGAGTCAGCTGTAAGTGTGAGGGCCATGATCGGAGTTGTGCTGCTGGCGCCGATCACATAGTTATCAAGAGCGCGCATGGAAACCATTCCGTATTTGCCAGTTGAGAATTGATCGAGAAGATAAAGACGAGCACTTGGTCCGTTTGAAAGAAGACCGATGAAGCTTCCGTCGCGTCCAGGATAGGCCTGAACATGGAATGAGAATCCAACGTTCTTGGCATCTTTACCGGAGTAAGAACCTTCCTGGAGATTTACCGCGTGAGCAGCAAGAGTGAGTGTGAGCATGACGAAAGCAATGAGCGATTTCATGGAGTCTCCTTAGACAGGAAATAAGTTAACAATGAGAGGAATTTAGCATGGTGATGACTGGCGATGGTGCGAAGTGTAAAGATTACAGATCGTAATGCGCTGACCCGCAGTCAGCAGTCGTGGTCAGCGAGTCCGGATGATGCCAATGTCCCAGCCATCCTTTAACCCACTAATTTCACTAGGGATAAGGCGCTTCACCCGGTTAGGGAAGCGCTTTTCGAGGCCCCAGAAATGAGCATCGGCGGGTGAAGTCGCTGAAAGGATAAGGGCGCGGGCCTTAGAGATGCGCTTCGGTTGAAATGAGCCGATTTTGTTCCAGGTATACGAAGCCTCCAGGGTCGGGTCCACACCCATTTCCTGCATCGCCGGAATGATGAAAGTCTCCGCCGACTGGTTTGTGCCGGAGTAAGCATTCACCATTTTTGCAACGGAGAATCCTTCAGCTGCTTTGGCAAAGGATGAGCAGATCTGAAGAGGAGAATTTGCAAGGACGCTGTCGATTCCCGCTCGTCCATAAAGTCCGTTCTGGATCATCTTGAAAAGGAGATCTCTCTGCGGATCACAATGCGTGGAAAGAAAATAAAAAAAGAGAAATGTGTTTCCATATTTTTCTTTCTGATAAGAGTTGATATCGAATTCCGCTTCGAGTGGGAAATTACTTTTTGTGAGAGCTTCCACGACATGCGCCTGATTGAATCCCCCATAGAGTCTGCTCTCAAAGAGCTGTGCCATTCCTTCGCGGATCCAGTCGAGTTCGTCAGGGTTGAACGTGAAGTGAACCGCGTGGAAAATTTCATGCGCAAGAAGTCTTTCGAAGCTCGGTGATTCAATCAGAGAAGGATTCACAGTGATGATAAAATCGGAAGTTTTTCTCAGCTCGCCTGGGGGATAAAAAACGGCATCTGTGGATGCATTTTTTGCGAAGATGATGAGAAGTTTTTTTTCATCAAAATCTTTCGAAATCTCATTGGGAAATTCAGCCAGAACAGTAGAAATTAAATCCGCAATTTCCCCGCTACTCTTCTGGAGCTCAGACTTTCTTGCATTAAAGAGAGTGGTCTCAGCTTCGAAGCGAACACCCAGACGCTTCCATGCTTCAACAGGAAGTGCATCCGCCATCAGGGCAGTCGAAAACGACATATAGATAAGGAGTGCCAGGGTGCGGATCATGAAACCATTATGGGTGCTGACTGGCCGTCATCAGAACCCGGTTGTAAAAATTACATTCGGTGACCACTCAGTCAGCATCCGGGTTATATATGTTCCATAACAAGGAAACACCCATGTTGGGCACTGGTCATGACATTCAAGAGGCAAGCACGCATCACGTAGTTGATGCGATCATGTCTTCTGAGCAGAAGCCGGGAAAGACACCACGTCCTTCTATCTACGACTATTCTGAGTATCGTTCATTTCTTCGCGACATGCTCGATCACAAGAAAGGGATCAATCCTAGTTATTCTGAAAACGCATTCATCTTCGCAGCGGGATTCGGAAAAAACTCCCGCGGATATTTCGGTCTTCTCATGAAGAACAAGAGAAACCTCACAGCGAAATCCATCATGGGCTTTTCAACGGCCATGAACCTTTGCGCCGAAGAAGCGATCTACTTCGAGAACATGGTTATGTTTAACCAGGCAGAGTCGGAGAAAGAAAAAGTGATGTTCTTTGAGCGCATGAAAGTCGGCGCACGTGGGAAGAAAGCAAAACTCATTACTGTTCTCGAGCACCAATACCGCTTCCTTAATGAATGGCACCTGATCGTTCTGAAAGAAGTTATCCTCCTCGCGGATTTCCGCGAAGACGCTAACTGGATTGTGGCAAAACTCGGGAATACTCTGACTGCGGAAAAAGTAACAGAAGGTCTCAATGACCTCATGGAACTCGGTCTCATCACCCGCGACGTGAACGGCAAGCTCGTCCCTTGCGAAAAAGTCGTGATCTTTAACGACAACAGCCAGAACTTCAAGTCTTCGAAGAATCTTCATAAGCAGTTTGCTCAGAAAGCTGCGGAAGCGATGGAGCTTCCATATGAACAGAGAGGGGCTCAGCTCATGACTCTTTGTGTGCCAAGAGCAAGATTCGAAGAGCTTCGCAATGAAATGAAAAATTTCACGAAGAGGATCCTTGAAGAGTTTCCGCCCTCTGAAACTGAACCAAACGATTTAGTAGTACAACTTGGACAACAGCTTTTAAAGATAACTGAATAGGAGATTTTATGAACCTGATCCCCAAAATGGTCCTCACTGCTCTTCTGGTCGTCACACCTGTTCTCTCTACTTACGCAGGTAGCGGAGTAGGAGGCGGAGTAACGAGTTCACAGATCAGCTGGTGCGATGATGCTTCAGTCATGATCGAAGAAACACGTGACGATGCTATCGGTCACCTCAGCCAGAGTAACGACAAGCTCGGCGCAATCCGCATCTTCTACACTGGATTCCTGAATGCTTCACAGAGCAGCGACGAGCAGGATGATAATCTGGATAACCTTCTTACTTACAGATCCATTGGTCGCGGTATCCGCATCGCTCAGCTGATCGGCATTCCACAAATCCTTAATGGAGCTCCGGTTGAACAAGGTCTTGCAGGTGTTCAGCAGATCCAGGGAATGCTTTCGTTCATGGACTGGTATTCACTGACTGTTGCTCAGGGGGCAAACGCCGTTGACCGCTCTCAGTACAGCCGCCCGGGTGCTCCGTTCAGCACACTCGCTCTTGAAAACTCTATGGTTCAACTTGCTTCTTCTCAGTTAAGAGGTCTGACTCAGAGATTTGTTGCTCTGAAATCTGACCGCAGCTCTTACATTCCTCTGATCCCGGTGACTCAGTTCCTCCAGGCGCTTTCCTTCCTGTCGAATGAGATTGCCGCTGACCTTAACGAAACTGTTTTTGCCAACTCACTTGGATGTCAGTCAAGCCGCCTGGTTAAACTCTCGCGCCAGATTCAGACGTTCCTAAGCGCTCGGGTCAATAACAGTGGCGACGTTTCAGCACTTAACAAGTTTGTCCTTGATACGAAATCTATTACTAACCAGATCGAAAACAGAAACTGTACACGATAAGACATAACTAATTTAAAGGAGCCTTTATGAAAAAGTTTTTCTTCGCTATCCTCGCCCTCACACAACTTGCGACATTCGCACCATCTTTTGCTCAGGAAGAAGTAGCTACTGGTGGAGATGAAGAATTCCAGGCGTTCTGTGACCGTACCCTGAAAATCCTTGAGCGCTCACGCGGTCAGGCCGGCGAGCAGAGCCGTCGTGGAGATTTCGGAGGAGCTGTGAACTCACTCATCGCTGGTCTTTCAAACGCAAGCCGCACTTATGGTGACCAGAACCCGGTAACACTTAACCTCATCGCTCATGCCCGTGATATGGGAACTCTTCTTCGTCAGGAATCAGCAGCTAACATCAGAGGGATCAAAGCTACGGCGATCGCTCTCGAAGCTTTCTATGACCTGATCTTTGATACTGCTGCTAAAATCGATTATCAGTTCTATAGCTGCCAGAACTCACGCCGCGGCTGCCGTTACTCGCGTACTCTTCAGTTCGAGAATAACATGCTCGCTATGGTGAAAGACATGCTGACTCTTGTGAACTCTAACCTTCTCGTTGCTCGTGGTTCACAGATTTTCCCACTGGGCCCATCTTCTGCCTTCCTCGTTGCTTCTGAGTCCGTTACTGCCGCTGCTTACAGCGAACTGAAAGAACTCGTTTACGGTGCTGCTTACGCTTGTGAAATCCTCGATCTTAAAGACCTCGCAGATGACCTTGCTTCTTTCAACTCTGCTCCTCAGTCTGAGCGCGTGAAAGCACAGAAGGTTTACCAGGTTTACGGAGACATGGGTTCAGTGATCAATGATCTTGGTAACGGTGGATGCCGTCACTAATTTCCCCCTGATATTTCCCCTTCGAGGCCCCCATTTGGGGGCCTCTTTTTTTTGGGCCGTGGTAAGATAAACTCATGAAGATTAAAGACCCCACCATCCGGAAAATTCTCGAGGAACACAGCTTTTCTGTTGTACGCGGTCTGAATGATTACATTGATCTGTTCGGTTTTCCTCTCGTGAATTCTCTCAAGGCACTTAGGCCCAAGGAACACTGGCTCGATGCCGGAGCTGGGGAAGGAAAGGCCATTCGTGAATTTCTCCTGGCGAGTTCCAAGAATGATATCTTCACTACTGCTGTGACGCTAAAGATGTCGTCGCCGATCATTCATCCTGCGCATAAAACGATTGTGAATTATCTTGAAGATCTCCCTCAGGAGACGATCAGATCCTGCGATCTCATCACGGACGTAGAAGGTGGGCTTCAGTATACCGATCAGCTGGATCAGCTTCTGAAGCGCTATATTGTGTGGCTGAAGCCACAGGGAAAACTCTTTGTCTCACTTGTCCCGGAATCAACATGGATTGAAAAAGCTGGTGAACTGCTGAGTTTCACCGACTGGATCATGGGAATAAGCGGGCTCGCTGTTACTCCGGGGTCAGCTGAAGGTGCTCTCATCATCATGAAAGAGGCTTCCAATCACTCGCTTCCGAGATTAAAGCTCATCGAGGCAAAATCCAGTGAGATTTTCACAAGAAAATTTAAAGAGATGTAGCTTCAAATCGCGGGCGGATTGTTTCCACCTGGTCCATCATCGCAAAAACCACAAGATAAGTTTCGATGTGATCCTGATCAATGTTGATTTTATAATGAGTTTCCACGTACGTCGGAAGATCTTCTTTCTCGAAGATTTCTTTTTTTACATCGTAGACACGGACACCGTGCTCCGGATCCTGAGTGGATGTTTTCACCGTCATGATTTCTTCCCAGTGATTATTCATCACTAACGGAAGATGTTCCCGGCAGAAGTGAAGAGACTTGAAGGGCTTGCTGCAGCTTTTGCAGAACAATTTATCGCAGATCCCGCAGGTGGTTTCACCGGGTTCTTCCGGGTGATTGGGACAAAATAGATGCGAGCGGCTTTTAATTTTCTGAGCTTCTTTCAACCGTTCAAGGATGGCAGGATGGTAAGCGGGTTGTCCCTCGGTGGAGGACGGATTTTCAGCACTTTCTTTCTTCTGGTTTTTCATCAGGCGATAGATCAAAAAGCCAAACACTCCCAGGAATATCACCAGGAGGAGATTCGTGATCATGATTAAGATAAGAGTCGTGTTTTCCATTCTCAGTACAGATGTACTTCCGTTACGGGCTTGTATCCCAGGAAGTTGTTATAAAACTGCCTCGTGGATATTTTAAGCTGATCCCGGAAATAAGTCTCATCTCTCGTGGCGAGGTCATTTCTGATCTGTTGCAGGAGCTTCTTGATCAGGTTTTCCTTCATTTCTTCGGCGATGAGGGGAAGACCGATATTGGTAAGCTGAAGATTTCCGGAGGTCTTTTGATAGCTGATGAAAACAGCTCCCTGAGTCGCCATTTTCCGTCGTTGAGAAATCTGGGTTTTCTCAATCTCAAGGTGCTTTCCGTGAATGAGCCGCGGTTCTTTATGATCGTGCTTCTGAATCTTGATCATGTCGTCGCCGAAAATAACTTCCTGATAATTGTAGAAAACAGAAACGTTGATTTCCGGATAAGCGGACTCGATCCATTCGCGGTGCTTACGGAGCATGTAGGATTCGCCGTGAATGGGGAAATAATAATCGGGTTGAAAATGGTCCAGGAGGAGCTTCAGGTCCTGTTTTCCCGGGTGGCCGGATGCATGGATGAGATGGTCACTCGCGGTCACCACTTCGGCGCCGAATTCTGTGAGCTTGTTATAGATGCGGTAAATCTTTTTCTCATTTCCCGGAATGACTTTTGAACTAAAGACAACGACATCACGGGGACCCGGCTTAAACGAGCTGTCTTCTCCATAACTGAAGCGTCTTAAGGCAGAGAGAAAATCACCCTGACAGCCAGAGAGAAAGACCAGCATTCTGCCCGTCTCATTTTTTACCTGTGAAGGTTCGGAGAATTCATCCGGGCTGATGGTGGTGTGACCGGTTTCAAATCCCGCTTCCATGTATGCTTTGATCGAGCGGCCCATGAGGACAATTTTTCTTCCGGATTTTTTGGCCATCTCTGCAATGGTGTTCATGCGGTGAACGTTGGAAGCAAAGAGTGTCAGAAAGATTCTATCCTCGGGGCGATCCAGAAGGGCCTTCAGATCCTCATTCAGCTCCTCTTCAGAAGTCGTCTTCCCATCATAAATGACGTTCGTAGAATCCATGAAGAAAGCCGTGTGCTTGCATTCTCCTAAGAGCTTCTGAATTCTCGGGAAGTCCATCGGAGCTTCGTGCTTGGAAGTCAGATCCACTTTGAAGTCTGAAATATAAAGCGCACCCCAGGTGCGATCTTTTGAACGCACGATCATGCCACAGGTTTCTGGGATCGAGTGATTCACATGGACCGGGCTGATATCGACGCCATCGAATTTTAATTCTTCATTAGGCTCGTAGATTTTGTAGGTGAGAGTCACCGGAAATTCCGTGAGTTTTTTCTGAATGAGGTGAAGAGTAAACTTGGTTGCGTAGACTGTGAGATGAGGAAACGCCTGAAGGAGTTGACCCAGGCCTCCGATATGATCTTCGTGACCGTGAGTGATGACGATCGACTTCAGACGGTTACCATCGAGGGTGGAAAAATCCGGCACAAGGTAATTGATGTCGAAGCACTCTTCATAGGGAAAGAGCATCCCGCAATCAATGATCACGTCTTCGTTCTGCGTGCGGATAATGGTCATGTTCGAGCCGATCTCTTCGACTCCGCCCATGGGCATGACACTAAAATATTTGTTTTTCAAAACTAGATGGCCCTTGTTACTTCAGCATGAGTTTCTGTTTCCAGAAGCTCCTTGATTCTAGCAGAGAGGATAAGAGAGGCAACATCCGTCTCTTCACCCACTGTGAAATCCGCGTACTGACGTTGAGGGTCGAGGTACTTTTGATACATAGGTCTCACCGTATCATAGTACTGAGAGATGACAGATTCGAGAGAGCGGCCGCGCTCTTTCACGTCGCGATGAAGCCGGCGCGTGAAGCGGATATCGGAATCCACATGCAGATAGCATTTGATATCGAGCATGTTCCGGATTTCCTGGTCGTAGAGAGTGAAGATTCCTTCAAACAAAACAACCTTGCAGGGACCGAAAGTCTCAAATTCACCGGTGCGACCCGAAGTCGTAAAATCATAAATCGGACACGCGATGGAGCGACCGGCCTTCAGTTCTTTTAAGTGCGTGCGAAGGAGGTCCCAGTCAAAGGCTTGCGGGTGATCGAAATTTGGCTTCCCGGAATTGGTGTCAATGTCTCTCGGGAGATCATTCAGATAGTACGAATCCATGTGGAGGAGAAGTGATTGAGCACTGTTAATGCCCTTCATGACTTTTTTGGCAAAGGTGGTTTTACCCGAACCTGAGCCGCCAGCTATACCCACGAGAAAGATCTTCTGCATGGGAGGTTCTTCTAGCCCAATCGAAAGGCCTCCGTCAAAGAAAGCCCTTACAATGTAATTTTTTTATCCTCTCAGATGGCTTCAGATACGTTATAAGTCCCGGATGAATTTATTTTGGGTAGTGACGTTATTTCAGGCGGAAATGAAAGCAGAGGATTGGGCACGGGTCGAAGGACTTGCGTCTGAGAAATACGGCTCGCTTGGCATTGAAGAATACTCCCTAGAAGAAGCGGAAGTTGATCGCATTCTCGGCGATCGTTCTTACTCCGGTGGTGATCTTCCGGAATCTGTCCTTGATGAAGTGGAAGACGTTGTGAAGAAGGGCCCTGTCACTCTCAGATTCTTTTTTGATGAAGAAGCACCTGCTTTGGGATTCTCTGCGGAACTCAGGAAGTCCGTTCTCGGAGAAGTTCAGGTAGAAAGTAAGCCCGAGGAAGACTGGAACGCGGAATGGAAGAAGCACTATGCTCCGATCCGGGTGAATGAAAAGCTCACGATTGTTCCTTCGTGGGAAACAAGCTTTGAATCCACCGGCGAGAAACTCTTCATCAATCCGGGCATGGGATTCGGAACCGGAAGCCATGAGACAACTTTTCTTTGCCTTCGCCTGTTTGTGGAAGACGTAACAAATCATCCGAAAGATGTTCTCGATTTTGGATCCGGCTCTGGTATCCTGGGTCTCGCGGCCCTGCGTTTTTACCCGGAAACCCGGGTAGATTTTTATGATATCGACCCCGAAGCAAATAAGAACTGCTTTCAGAATGCGGAAATCAACAAGCTCGCCGATCGCAAATTCCGCCTTCTCCTTCCTGAAGTAAGAAATTATCTTCAACCCTCTTACGATGTTGTTTTTGCCAATATTCTCGAGAATATCCTTCAGCTGGAGCGTGAGTATCTTATTTCGACCGTGAAGCCTGGTGGATCGCTTATTCTTTCAGGTCTTCTTCGTCATCAGGCGAAAGGAATCCGCGATTTGTATTCGCCGGACATCACGTTTGTGAAAGAACTTGAAAAGGGCGATTGGTCGGCGCTGCTCTTCAGGAGAAATCCTTGAGGGCCGTTTACCTTCCGGAGCTCATCTCACAGGAGAATTACTCTCTGACCGGTGAGATCCTTCATCATCTTGTCCAGGTTGTCCGGATTGAGAAAGACGAAGAATTACTTCTTTTAAACGGTGAAGGTCTTTCGGTGAAAACGATCGTTACCGAAGCTTCAAAGCGCAATCTTACTCTTAAGCGTATCAGCGAGAATTTTGTTGAACGGAGCTTCCAGCTTGATCTGGCGCTGGGAATTCCGAAAAAAGACGCGCTGGATTTGTGTTTAAAAGAAGCTGTTGAACTGGGATTCCGGAAGATTTATCTCATCCGCGGGGAGTTCTCGCAGAATAAAATTCCTGAAGCTGAACGCCTGAAAAATCTCCTGATCTCTGCTCTCGAGCAATCCAATTCTCCCTATATGCCGTTGATCGAAGAGGCCACCTGGCAAACCGTTTCCTGGAACGATTATGGTACGGTTCTTCATCTCGACAGCCAGAGAGAAAATAAATCTTCCTCCGGAAACATTTCCCGGGAAAATCTCCTCGTGGTCGGCCCCGAGGGTGGATTTTCTGAAAAAGAACTGGATCTCTTAAGAGCACTACCTCAGGGTGAATCTCTCCACTTTCCCACGCCGATTTTACGGACGCCGACGGCGGTGGCGGCCGGCGCCGGAGTCGTGCTTCAAAGATTGATGCTTTGAATGTTTTATGACAGAATTTTTGAAAGCTCCTCAAAGGAAAAACCATGAATCTTGAAACCTCATCCGCCCCTAAGAAAACACCTGCGGTTGATCTGGACCTTGAGGATTTTGATTTTAAGCCAATCACCAGCGGCCTTGGTTTCAATCATGCGAAAACGACGACTGAAGTGAAGCCGGTTTTTCTTGATAAGCCGGTGATGCCACGGGAAACCACTATGGCCCGTCCTCAGCAGCAGCCAGTCCGCAAAGAAATGAATGTTTACCAGAATGATCTTTCCATCTTTTACGGTCAGACTGATATGACGAAAACAGAACCGGTGAAAGAAGAGAAGCCGGAGAAGACCTACCGTCTCGCTTCGAAAACTGACCGGATTGTTGCTTACGTTCTCGATATGGCCCTTATTGGTTCAGTTCTCAGTGTCATGCTCATGATGATGTCGCGTGCAACTGACATGGAAATCCTCGAGGCATGGGCCCAGTATCCGAATGAAGTGACACCGCTCGTGATCACATTGTTCTGCGGTTTTTATCTTCTTTATTTTTCCATCAGCGAGAAGACCGGTTCTACCCTTGGGAAATCGATGATGAATCTTCGTCTTGTTAACATGGAAAATCGCTCACAGAATTTCATGACTCTCACCGTGCGCACTCTTGTTACCCTGGCAAATTTCGCAAGTCTTGGGCTCTTCTCATGGTTTGATCTTCAGAATAAAGCGACTGGTTCAAAAGTCATCAAGGCCGAGTAATGTTTTCACCAGCTCTCACACGTTTTCTCGAGGAGAATAAGGGAAAGAAAATCGTTTTCACAAACGGTTGCTTTGATATTCTCCATCGCGGTCACGTCACTTATCTTTCGGAAGCAAGAAAGCTCGGGGATCTCCTGGTGGTTGGTGTGAATTCAGATGCAAGCGTGAAGAGACTCAAAGGTCCGGAACGCCCGGTGAATAATGAATCTGATCGCTCCTATGTTCTCTCTCAACTGAAGGCCGTCGACTTCACGGAAATTTTCACGGAAGACACTCCTCTTAATCTCATTCTCTCAGTGAAACCGAAAGTTCTCGTGAAGGGTGGTGACTGGAAGATTGATCAGATCGTGGGTGGAAAAGAAGTGCAGGGTTGGGGAGGGCAAGTATTCTCCCTTCAATTCGTGAACGGCTATTCCACCACTGCTCTCATTGAGAAAATTCAGCATCACGATTGAAGTTTTATGCGCACATTTCTATGGCAGCAACCCTTTTTGATGCTAATGATTTCTAGGGTTTGCAGCTCTTCAAGATCCTTTCACATAGTCTTAACCTCATTCTAAGTCTTCGAAATCAGGGCAAACCCTGATTTTCTCCTCTGCGATACTCAAAAAAGACTCAAATTATACCTGAGTAAACCGATCAGTGGGTGAGTCTGATCATTGTGGTCAGGCTTTCTGATTCTGCAAGGAGTACGTTTCATGGGCTTAAGAATCAACACCAACATTGCATCTCAAGAGGTGCAACGGAACTTGAGGGTAAGCAATGCCTCTCAGGAAGCCGAGTTTTCAAAACTCTCGTCAGGTAAGCGGATTACTAAATCTGCTGATGATGCCGCAGGGTTGGCCATTGCGAAAAAACTGGAAGCTGAGACTAAAGGTCTTAGAGTAGCTTCGCGAAACGCAAACGATGCGATCTCGATGGTTCAAGTTGCCGAAGGCGGCTTGAATGAAACGGGAAACATCCTCACGCGTCTCCGTGAGCTTTCCATTCAGGCAGGTTCGGATACAGTGGGAGATGCTGAACGCGGCTATCTTTCACTCGAGTACGAACAACTTGTATCGGAAGCCGACCGAATTTCGAAGACAACTTCCTTCAACGGAAGACCTCTTCTGAAAGGTGAAGGATCAATCCTTCAGTTCCAGGTCGGTGCCTACGGAGGTGCTGATAACCAGATCGAGCTTGATGCCGGTGCAACAGATGCATCTGTAGAAAGTCTCGGGATTGGTGGATCGAATGTCCGCGACAAGCAGGACGCGATCGATAACTTAGAAAAAATTGATGGTGCGATTAATAAGGTAAGTGCATTCCGCGCGAACTTTGGATCGGTTCAATCAAGACTTCAAACTGCGATCAACAGCATCGACGTGACTGTTGTGAACCAGGAGTCTGCACGCTCTCGTATCGAGGACGTGGATGTTGCCGAGTCAACAGCGAAGCTTGCATCTGCACAGATGAAGAACGCTGCTGGTACTGCGACACTGGCCCAGGCAAATGCCCTTGGTCAGCAAGCGCTTCGCTTGATCGGTTAAGAAAAAGTTGAATCAGAATGGTGTCTGTTCTCCTTAAGCCCAAGTCCCTCCGTGAGAAATCACGGGGGGCCTTTCTGGAGTCTGCGTGAGTAATGGGAATAAGCTGAACAAGATCCACGATGCGTATCAGATTCTGTCGAATCTCTCCAAGGCAAAAGAAGATAACTGCGAAGTTTATGTCTGGAGATTTGTAGGTGGAGCAAAGCACCTGGGTCTTTGCCGGATTGAAGCTATCCGGAAACAAAGAAATGATTTCTGTATCGTGCCTACAGAGGGTCAGGATCGGATCATCCAGGAACTAGTCAGCGGACAGACGCAGATTGATTTCTATATTCCGAGCATGTGCCTTCTCATGCGCTGCCAGGTGAAGCAAACCGATGCACCGTTTCGATATTATCTCGGCCTTCCGGAATTCATTGCACAGGTTGAGCGCCGCCAGTCGATGCGTCTTAATGTGTATGAGCAGGAAGAGATGAAGGTGAGCTTTGGAAAAACCATCACACTTCCCAAAACCATGAGTCAGTTTTTCTTGAAATCCTGTGTTGATGTCAGCACCGGCGGAATTTCTTTCTATGTCTCAAAGACAGAAGCCAAACTCTTTCGCCCCGAGGACGCCATTCCTGCAATGGAACTCAAGTCAAAAAACTTCACGGCGAAATTTGCCTCTCAGGTACAAAATGTCAGAGAGATTGAGCCCGACGAGGTCAACGGATTTTCCTACAAGGTGTGGCGGGTTTCCTGCCAGATTACGCAAATGGATCCCGTTGCGAAAAAACAACTTGAACGCTTCATATTTGAAAGGATAAAGGACGAGCTCCGTGCTATAAATTTTTAGCATGAAGATATCTGCCATCTCCGATGTTCATGTTAAGTCTCCAGGTGATCCAGCGGATCTCCTTCTTCAGCGTTTCCTTAGTCACCCTGATGTCCAATCCTCACAGCACGTTCTTCTTTTAGGTGACATTTTCGATCTCATGACCGGACAGCACGATGAATACATCCGTGACTATGGTCATCTCTTCAAAAAAATGAATGAGCTGGTGTTATCCGGAGTTCGGGTTCATTTCTTTGAAGGCAATCATGACGTGAATCTTCAGAAGCTTTTCAAAAAAGTATGGCCGAATGGGGAAGTCACTTCAGAATTACTTCCGGAAATCCAGGAGTGGGAAGGCAAGACTTACTATTTCTCCCATGGAGACGAGCACGAAATTCATAATCCTTCCTATCAGCGCTATAAGAAATTCATCAACTCGAAACCGCTCCAGTTTGTCGCTAATTACATCATGCCTTATTCG
>CANGAC010000070.1 GCA_947451425.1 Bacteriovoracaceae bacterium
ACAAAGTCAGCGAGAAACTCAGTGCTGCGGGCAAGGGAAATATTGCCACTCACTTTTCCCAGCACGGCTTTCAGCCACTCGAGCGCGCACTCAAGTCCGGTTACAACACAGCCAATGAGAAAATGGATTTCCGGGTTTCTACACTCGCAAGTATCGGATCGATTACTCCGTTCATTGGCCTCTTCGGAACTGTCTGGGGGATCATCGATGCCTTCTCAGGTCTTTCTACTGGTGGCGGAAGTATTGAAGCCGTTGCACCCGGGATTGCTGAGGCCCTGGTTGCGACAGCTGTAGGACTAGCTGCTGCTATTCCCGCGGTCTGGTTTTATAACTATTTTAACAATCAGATCACACGAATTAATTCCCAGATGGAATCGTTCTCGCAGGACTTCCTGAATCTCATTGAGCGTTCAATTCTCATCAAGAAGGATTAAGAGATGGGCATGCAGATGGGTGGATCCGGAAAAAAAGGTCCCGTCTCTGATATTAACGTCACTCCGCTCGTGGATGTGATGCTCGTGCTTCTCGTGATCTTCATGGTCACGGCACCCATGATGTTTTCGGGGATTGACCTTAAACTTCCGAAGACTCAGAAAGTAAATAACATGGGCCTTCGTCCGGAGCTCGTGATTCTTTCCATCACCGATGCTGAGCAATTCTTCCTCGGGAAAACGGCCGTTCAGAAAGAAGGTCTCATCGCGACCATCCAGAAACAGTTAAAAGCTGCCAAAACGGATGTTCTTTACGTGCGGGCCGATTACAACCTGAAGTATGAAAAAGTCGCGAAGCTCATCGCCAATCTGAAAAGAGCCGGCGTGAGTAACATTGCCCTTGTGACTGAAGTGGAGAAAAATCCGTAGTGGTCGATTCCGAAACCAACTCCTCATTCACCAGAAACTTCCTGATCTCCTTCGGAGTACACCTGGGACTTCTCGCTCTCGCTGCGACGGCGGGAAAATTTGTCGGCTCCATTTTCACTGACAATGGAGTTGAGATCATCCGGTCTTCCGTCCGTGTGGATGTCGTCGGGATGCCGAAGTTCACGATCCAGGAATTAAAAGACATGGAAAAGCAGGCGGTGGATCTTCCGAAAGAGCCGGAAGCGGTGAAAGCGCCGGATAAAGTCGAGGCCACGGCTGAAACGCCGGACGAAATTAAAAAAGACGATCTCGTGATCCAGGAAGAAGGGAAGGAGAAGAAGAAGGCGAGCTTCCTCAATACTCTTTCTGATTACGCGAAGAAAAAAGTGGATAAGGATACGAAGAAAGGCAAGAAAGACGGGACTTCGAACGAGAATCTCAAGGCCCTGGTCCTTGAAGGGAACAGAGTTTCCCAGGGATCTGCGCTCACGGGTGATTATTCCGATGAGGCCAATTCTGAATTCGGTGCGTACGTGCAGAGACTTCCGGGGACTATTCGCCCTTACTGGAATCTTCCTTCGTACTTAAAAGACAAAGATTTCAAATGCCGGATCAAGATCTTCCTCTCAGCGACAGGATCACTCCTGAAACTTGAGATCATGGAATCTTCCGGTAATGCTGAATACGACGCCAAAGCTGAGAATGCAGTGAGGAAGACAAACTTCCCGGCCCCTTCCGCAGCGGTTGCACCAAGATTAACCTCATCCGGGATCATTTTAGGATTCCCACTTTAAAGGTATAGCGATGACTAAGATTTTTCTTCTTTTCACACTTTTCTCTCTTTCCGCTTTTGCCCAGGACGCAGTGATTGCCGTCGGAAAGGCCGGGGAAGAAAAAGATAAACTCGTGGTGGATGATCCGGAAACGAGATCACTTTCGGGTGAGCAGAAAAATCTGGCGATCGAACTCACGGAAATTCTCCGCAATGACTTTGCCTTTTATAAGCACAAGTTTGAGACGATCGACTACTTTGAGAAAGGAAAGAACTCCTACACTTCACCTGATATGGCGAAATGGAAGGCGCAGAATCTTACGTATTTCATCGCCTCAGAAATTGTACCGAAGGGCGCTTCGCTTGAGGCCCGCTACAAGGCCTATAGTGTTCTCACTGGCAGAGAAATTTTCTCCGCGAGTTTTAAAGTGAACAGAGATCTTTTAAGAGGCGCAGCTCACGGAATTGCTGATTCCATCTACCGCGCGATGACCGGAAAAGCGTCTGTTTTCTCAGCGAAAATCGTCTTCGTTTCCGATCGCACGACTGTCAGAATGAGTGACAATATTAAGGAACTCTATCTCATGGACTTCGACGGCCGGAGAGTAGAAAAGCTCACGAGCTTTAATTCCATGGTCATCTCTCCTTCTGTTTCTCCGGACAATTCGAAGATCATGTTCTCTCTCATTTCGACTCATAAAGAAGTTTCCCGGAACAAAGTGCGCTCGATTAAGAACATCGATCTCAAGATGTTCGACGTGAACACGAAGAACATTTCCACCGTGTCTTCGAGACAGGGGATTAACTCGGGAGCGATTTTCTCAGCACGCGGTTCATCGATTTATCTGACACTTTCCGAGAAAGGAAACGCGGATATTTTTGAAATGGAACCAGGATCAAATCAGATCAGACAGATCACGTCTCACTACGGTGATGATGTGGATCCTTCAGTCACTCGCGACGGATCACTCATGACTTTCCTCTCGAATCGCCCGGGTCGTGCGCACATTTACACGATGGATCCCACGCAGAAAGAAAAAGACGTGAAGAGAATTTCGTTTGTCGGGCAATTCAACGCAACTCCGCGCTTCTCTCCCGATGGAAAAGAAATAGTTTTCTCTTCATGGGTGGATAATGGCTTCGATCTCTACCGTATCGATGCGACGGGAAACAATCTTTCCCGCCTTACGAAGGACTTTGGGTCGAATGAAGAGCCCGCTTTCTCACCAGACGGAGAATTCATCGTTTTCACGTCTAAGCGTATGGTTTCTAAGGGAAAAGCCAGCCAGGATGTCTATTTGATGAACAGGGACGGTGAGGTAGTGGGTCAATTAACCCAGAACTTCGGCCACTGCTTCTCCCCACAGTGGACTAACATTCTGAAATAACTAAGAAAAACGAAGAAACTTTAAACACCGCACTAAAATAGTCTTGTAAATTTTTCAGGCAAATTGTAATATCTCCTCAGTAACGCACTGTGTAAATTTTAATCAGTACAACTGAACATGTGTAAAGGGGATCTTATGAAAACTGCTTCAATCCACAACGAACTGGCGACTCTTTCAACAACGCTTTTATCAAACCTTGATGAAGTGGTGTTTTTCTCGAAGCTTTCTGGCTTCATCCAGGAGATCTCTGGTGAGCATAAAGTCCTCGGATTTGAGGTTCTTAACGATGGTTCAACTCTTCTTATCTCTGAAAACGGCAAAGGTTTAAACAGTCCTAAATCCCTCACGAAGGGCCAGGGACTGTCAGGATATGTCGCTCGTATGAAGCGCGCTTATTACTCGAACTCTGTGAAAAGAGATCCTATCGCTTCCAACGGTCTCCGCGATGATTCCATCGAAGCTGAGCTTTGCATGCCGATCATGGTGGAAGGTTCAGTGATTGGGACGATCAACATTCAATCAACTAAGAAAGACAGAAACTTCAATGACTCAGATATCGCTTCTCTTAATGAGATCCTGAATCAGCTTCACTCACCGATCCGTAACATGCACCTCTATCTCATGGCGAAGCACCTCAATAAAGAGCTTCAGTGCCGGATCGAAGCGAAAGAAAAAGAGCTCTCAAGCCGCACGAACATCCAGGTTTCAAAAGGCTTCCACGACGATAACTCACAGATGATCGGTCTCTCGAAGAACTTCCTCGAGATCGTTCAGATGGCGAAGAAGATTTCTTCTCAGGACTTCCCGGTTCTCCTCGAAGGAAACCACGGTGTTGGTAAGAAAATCCTCGCTAAGAAAATTCACACATGGTCAGGCCGCAAGGGCGGATGTGTGGTTGCAACTTGCTCAGCGATGTCTGAAGTTCAGCTTGATCGCGAAATCTTCAGCTCTAAAGGTCTCATGGTTCAGGCCAACGGCGGAACTCTGATCCTTGATGATATCGGTTCTACTTCTCACCACATCCAGACGAAACTTCTTCGTGCTCTCGTGTCTGGCGAAATGGTCACTGTTGATACAGAAGAGAAAGTAGCCCTTAACGTCCGCATGATCGGTATCTCGAAAGTACTTCTGAAAAATCTCGTTGAAGCGGGATCGTTCAAAGAAGACCTCTACTATCGCCTGAACACAGTTGCTCTCAGAATCCCAAGCCTGAAAGAGCGCCAGGAAGATATCAAAGTGATGGCAGAATTCTTCCTTAACCAGGGCAAGTCTGAGTCAAAAGTTCTCACCTCAGGTGCGATCGAAAAACTCGGCTCTTACTTCTGGCCAGGAAACGCACACGAACTGAAAAACATCATGGAGCGCACGTATATCCTCACTGATGGACAGTACATTGAAGCTTCTCACCTCCCGGAATTTGCTCAGGAAGTGAAGGTTGAAGTGGTAGCAGTGAAAGAGGCCTATATTGAGTACACACTCTTCGATCTTGAGAAGAAACACATCATTGACACTCTTGATCATCTTGGTGGGAATAAGACGAGAGCGGCTAAGGCCCTTGGAATCACTGTGAAAACTCTCTATAACAAGCTTCACAGCTACGGTCTGATCGAAGCTCGCGAGCAGTAAGAGTTTGATAAAGCAGGATCGAAAACGTAAAATAGCTAAATCAGGAGTCCCATATGTCTAAGACAACGATGACCACGCCAGCAGCAGGAACAGATGATAAGCCAGGAGTTGCTCCAGAAATTATGACCATCAAGAACTTCCGTTCAAATGGTGACATCGAAAACTTCTACCGCTACATCCATGAAAATGGTCTGCGCCGTGAAGCTTTCATGCTGATGGAATACGCACTCTCGAAAGTTGCGAAGGCCCGCAAAGGCAAGCGCGCAGCTAAAACTCTTCAGTAAGAAAAATCTAAAAGAGGTTCATGGTTGAACCTCTTTCTTTTTTCAAAGAAAAAACATGGAAGTCGCCTCAAAGCAACGAATTGTCTTCGACCCTCTCTACGGATTCATCCACCTCACAAATTTAGAATGGGAAATCATCCACACTCCTTTCTATCAGCGTCTTCGCTGGATCAAGCAGCTGGGGTTTACCTTTTATACGTTTCCCGGTGCCGAACACTCGCGCTACGGTCACTCCATTGGCGTGATGTTCAACGCTCACAAGATTCTTCAGCGCTTAAAGCGTGCTGTACCTGAGGAAGACCTCTTCAATGACCAGGTTCAGTCAGTAGAGAAAGCTTTCCATCAGTCGATCCGCCTTGCGGCCCTTCTTCACGATCTGGGAACTTTCATGTTCTCTCACACGACTGAGATGGCCTACATCCGTTACGGTGAAACGACTCATGAGAAAAACGGCAAAGGTCACCCGGATGATCATGAGCACCTGGGATCATTCATCATCAAGAATACCGACTACGAAGGCGGGATCACTTTCATCCTGAAAAAATATCGCCTCGATCCTCAGAAAATTTCCAATCTCGTGAAGGGGATTGATCCCTCAATTCTCGCCAACCAGATTCTTCATTCGGAAGTGGACTGTGACCGGATGGATTACCTCCTGCGGGACGCTCACTACTCAGGGATCAAGTACGGGACCTATGACCGCGACTACCTTCTTCATCACTTCCGGGTGGCGAACGTGAATGGTCACGACATCGTGGCGATCAATCACAACGCTCTTCACGCCGTCGAAGACTTTCTCATGGCGAGATTTGCCTGGTACTCGCAGGTTGTGAGATCGGCGCGCGGGGCCCGCTTCGATGCTATCGCGGAAGAACTCTGTTTCTACATGCTCGAGAAGGGAAAAATCTATTCCTACTCCCAGCTCATGGACATGATTCAGAATGATCCACATCGGTTCTATACCTTTAACGACTCTTACTTCATGGGCCAGGTTCATACTCACTATACGAGTGGCGCGTTTGATAAAAATCCTCGCATCAAGGACATCGCCCACTGTCTGCTTTTTGCGAAAGCTCCGCGGACAGTCCGTTGTGACGAATTCAAGCAGAGAATCCTCTCCCAGGATGAAGACCATGTTTACGACAAAATCGTGAAGCAGGCCGAAGCCAAGGTGAAGGAAATCCAGCGTGTTTTGAAAGAGAAGGGAACACCTCTGGATTGGATCGTCGTCGATCTTCCGAAAAAAAATATCGTGTTCGTGAAGTCTTTGAAGAAGCTGGTTAAGTCGAAGACGAATGAAAATCTCCTTCTCGAGAGAGATCCGGCCAAAATTCTGATGGATAATGGCGATGTGAAGCTTCTGGGTGATGTGGAAAATTCCATTATCAGTGAGCTGCAGACGAAGTTTAATTTCGTGCCGAATGTTTACTGCTCGGACTCAGCTTATGAGCTCCTGAAGGCCGAAGGGATAATGGACTACTAAAACAGTCAGGCATAGCCGACTGCTTTACTTTCTCTTGGCCCTCTCGGTACAATGTTTGCATTATGTTAAATCAGGTTCCAGGATGGGACCACAGTCGCCAAGGCAGGTTTCACGGATGTTAACCGGTCGTACTCTTCCTAAAACAGGAAATAGAGGATCTTCAAATCCTCAGAATTATTTATTTCATCTCGATAATCTTTCGGTGGAGTATGGTCATATTCCTGCGCTCAAATCCGTTCAGCTTACGATTTATCCCGGTGAAATTCTGTTCGTCACTGGCCCCTCTGGTGCCGGAAAGACCACACTTTTAAGCGTCCTTGGTGGCCATCTGGAACCAACCTCAGGAAAGGCGATCCTTCCGCACATGAAATCATCCAAGCATTTTGTGTCGACGGTTTTTCAGGACCTTCGCCTTCTTCAGAAAAAATCCTGCGAAGAAAATCTTTTCATGGCGTACGACTCTTCGATGTATGACTCAAAAAATGATTTCTACCGGGAGATGCAGGACCTTTGTAAGCTCCTTCACGTTTACGATCATCTCGATAGAAAAATCGAAGACTGTAACGGTGGTCTTCGCCAGAAAGTTGCGATGATCCGGGCCCTTCTCTGCAAGCCCACTGCGCTTCTTGCGGATGAGCCGACGAGCTCTCTTGATAAAGAAAACTCCTACCGCCTCTTTGAGGTTCTGAATCATTTTAATCACAAGAAGGGACTGACTCTTGTGTGGGCAACTCATAACAAGGAACTCATCAAGCAGTTCCCTGGGAAGATCGCCCATCTTGATAATGGTCGCCTGGTTTATTCGGGGCACGCATGTTTTATCTGAAAGAATTTTTTAAGTCTCTGGGTGAGTCCTGGTTGCGCGGGACAAGTTTCCTTTTATTCTCGTGCCTCCTGGCGTTCTCACTGACCCACCGGTCATGGGTCGCTCACACTGTGGAAAGAATCACGCCGGAAAAAATGGTGAACCCGTATTTCGTGGCCGTGATGGATGGTTCCGTGAACGCGGAAGGTATCAGAAACGTCATGAAAAAAATCCCAGGAGTGATGGGCGTGACCTTTGCCGATGATTCTGACCGTAAGGACAAGATCAATGCACTCGTCAGTGAACTCGGAAGTGATTACTCAGTAGATTCTTCCCTCATGAATTTCCAGTCCCTGCGCTTTGTGATGAATCCCCAGCTGTCTAAAGACAGTCTCGAGTTTATCCGCGAACAGGTTGTGAAAGCTGGTGGGACTTCTCACATGACAGCGACTCAGATCCGGTATCCGGAAGTGGCCAATGTGATGAACGCTCATCCGTTCTACCGTTTCCTCGGCAAAGCAGGAGACTGGGGAGTGATCGGAATTCTCGCTCTCTTCTGGGTGATCAGCTTCTGGCTGACCTATGACGTTTTCCGTTCGCGCTCTTACCTCATTGAAAAATTCCAGAGAAGAAAACTTGTTGCCGCAAAATCGCTCGCGACCGGTCTTGCTCTGATTGTTCTCATGTTCACAGCGATGGGCATCTGGCATGACACCCTGAAAGTTTTTGATCTCGTGATCCTTTTCATGGTGTTCTCCGTGTTCTGGACGTTCAGCATGCAGGACTGGAGATGGAAACCAACTCTATGAAGCTTTTCGGACTTCTTATACTTCTCACCGTTGGCGTTCAAGCCGCTGTCCACCGGACACCGGATCTTTCTCGCGCGAGAAGTGAAGTCATGGAAATGGGAGCAAGGCTCTCGACCCTCGAAAAAGAAATCGGCTCCAAGAATAACCTCTACCTCTCAAGCATCACCCAGATTAAGCAATTCGAATCCGATGTTCAGGTTTATAAAGACCGGCTGGTGGAGATCCACAAGCAGGTTGCGGAAAGCCGCGAAGAGAATAAGAAAATTCTCCAGAGCTATCTTCTGGAGTCTGAGAATGAGGCGACGGAGCCGTGGCAGAGAAGGGTTCACCTTAATCTTCTGAAAAAAGCTCAGGATAAACTCCGGAGCAATGAAGCCGAGCTCGTTTCCTTTGAAGGGAAAGTGGCAGACTTTGAATCCAAGCTTTCTGAACTCCGGAAGAACGAAGAAGAGCTCTCCCTCGTGATCAAAGAACTCGAGACCAGAAAGAAAGTGGCAATGGATTCCTATCTCGCTGTGGTGAAAGATAAAAGAGCCGCTGAACATAAAGACACCCGGAAGAAAATTGATGAGCGGCTGAAGGTCGTGAAAAAAGAATTCAGTCAGGCGCCGGTTATTGAAACCAAGGCCGACCGCATTTTCAACACTCCAGTGGAAGATTTCGTCAGTCAGACATCTTCGCCAAAGGGTGTAACGTTCAAGTACCAGTCGATCCAGCCGGTGAAAGCTGTGGGTGACGGGAAGATCGTTTTTGCGGGGGATCTCGCAAGTTACGGTCAGGTTGTTCTGATTGATCACGGAAAAGATCTCAGGACTGTTCTTCTCGGGAAGATGTCGATCAAGGTGAAAAAGAACGACGAAGTCAGAGCTGGTGACGTCCTCGCGTACACCGTCAATGACTCGAAGGAAGCACAGAATCTCTACTTCGAAGTCCGTAAGAAAAACACCGCACAAAACACTATTTTGTGGTTAGAGCCGAATGGAGTGAGTAAAATCTAAGGCGATCCCCATCGACCTTAGGAGTCCTCATGTTCCCCCACATCCTTCTGGCTGTTTTCCTCTCTCTTTCAGTATTCGCAAAAGAAGAAAAAAAGCCCGCTCCCAAGATTTCTGAAAACCGTTCGCGTTTTGAGCAGCTGGAACTTTTCAATAAAGTGCTCTATCTGGTTGAGACTCAATACTACCGTCCGGTCTCAACAGAAAAACTCATCGAAGGTGCCCTCAAGGGGATGATGGACACGCTTGATCCGCATTCGGCTTTCCTCAACAAAGATTTCTTTGAAAAAATGCAGAATGATACTCAGGGCGAGTTCGGTGGCCTGGGTCTTGAAGTCACTCAGAAAGAAGGTGTGATTTATATTATTACCCCGATTGAAGACACTCCAGCTTTCCGCGCCGGCATCAAGCCGAAGGACAAGCTGGTGGAAATTAACCACGAAGCGATCGTCGGAATGTCCCTTGAGCAGGCGACGGAAAAAATGCGCGGAAAAGTTGGGGAATCAATCCACCTTGGAATTTCCCGTGAAGGTGATGAGAACCTTCGCCACTTTAACCTCAAGCGCGAGATCATCAAGATCAAGCCGGTGAAGTATGAACTTCTGTACGACACCTATGCTTATGTTCGCCTTTCGCAATTCCAGAAACGCTCTTCTGAATCCATGATCGAGGCCCTTTCCAGCATGAAAGCAAAGGCCGAGAAGAAAGGTGGATTCTCGGGAATCATTCTTGATCTGCGTTCTAACCCGGGCGGACTCCTTGATCAGGCCGTCGATGTCTCCTCAATCTTCCTGAAAGAGGGGATTGTTGTTTCCACTGAGTCTCGCGATCCGCAGAACAAGGATATTCGCTACGTGAAAAAATCCGGCTTCAAGGATCTCCATACCCCGATGATTGTTCTTATCAATGGAGCTTCAGCTTCTGCTTCGGAAATCGTGGCAGGTGCGCTTCAGGATTATAAACGTGCCATCATCATGGGATCTCAGTCCTTCGGCAAAGGTTCAGTTCAGACTGTTGCTCAGCTCGATAAGGAAACTGGCGTCAAGCTCACGATCGCGCAGTACATGACTCCGAAGAATAGAAAAATCCAGGCCGTCGGTATTACTCCTGATGTTCAGGTGGAAGAAGTGGATCAGGCCGAGTTTGAAAAAGATCTCCGGGAAGACCGCTTCATCCGCGAAAAAGATCTGAAAAACCATCTGACAGCCACGATTGAAACTCCTGCTGAAAAAGCTGAAAGAGAATTGAGCGAGCGGAAAGAACGCTCCCGTCGCATCCGCGAAATGGAAGAGGCAAAAGGGAAGACCGCGAAGAAAGACGATGAGATCTTCCGTACCTTCGAGGCCATGAAAGATTATCAGATCCTTCAGGCGATCAGGTATCTCAAAGGATTCAATGTCTACGACGGATTTTTGAAAACGAAGTGATGCTGACTCCAGAAGCTGCAACTGTTTCCGACCTCGTTAACCACATCAAGGATGTCCTTGAAGGAGAGTTTGGAGAGGTCATGGTCCAGGGAGAAGTCACCAATCTTTCTCCTTCCAGTGCCGGTCACTGGTATTTTACCCTTTCCGACGAAAATGCCTGCATCTCATGCGCCCTTTTTAAAATGGACGCCATGAGAAATCCTCTCATCAGAAATCTCAAGAACGGGGATAAGATCATCGTCCTCGGTCCTGTGAGTGTATATCCCAAGCGCGGAAGCTTTCAGATTCTTGCAAAAAGAATCATGCCTGCCGGTGAAGGGCAGCTGAAGCTTCAGTTCGAGCGGTTGAAAGCAAAGCTCGCGCAGGAAGGACTCTTTGATCTTGAAACAAAAAAAACTATTCCCACTTTTCCGAAGAGAGTGGCCGTCATCACCGCTCCTCATGGAGCGGCCCTTCAGGATTTTTTGAATGTCATGAAGAGAAGAACTCTCTGGCACGATATCCTGATTGTCCCCGCTGTTGTTCAGGGAGCTGATTCTCCCCGTTCTCTTGTGAGTGCTCTAAAAAAAGCACAGGAAATTCCCGGAGTGGAAGTGATCGTTCTCACCCGCGGGGGAGGAAGCATTGAAGACCTCTGGTCATTTAATGATGAACAATTGGTCCGCGCGATTCATGATTGCCCGATACCGACAATCAGTGCCGTCGGTCACCAGGTGGATTATACACTCGCAGATTACGTTTCTGATTTTCGCGCTGAAACTCCCACCGCCGCAGCCGAGACTCTCTCTCAGCCTCAGACAGAGCTTGAGAAGCGCCTCATCTATTGCCAAAGTCACATGCGCTCAGAACTCTTCAAGAAAAAGCAATCGGTTGAACTCTGGATCCAGAAACTTCATCCCAGAGAAATTCTGGGTCTCATTCACGAAAAGATCAAAAACGCTCACAAAGATCTTTCCGAAGTCCGGCTTCGTGACCGCTCTCACGAACTCATTGGCGTTCACGAGAAAAGCCAGGAGCTGGACGAGCTGATCGTGCGTCTGAAGCACCGGACTGAAAACAAAGTCGCAGATGTTAAGGGTGAACTCAAGCGTCTCGATCAGGTCCTCGGGGCCCTGGACCCTTCCAAGGTTCTCACCCGCGGATATAGTTATGTGGAAAATGAAGATGGGAAAGTTCTCTCTTCGCTGGAAGATTTTAAAAAGCTTCCCGCTGAAAAAGTCATCGGCATCCGTTTCCAGGATGGTATTGGTAAAGTGAAAAAGGTTACGTCATGAAATTGCTCTCCGTTCTTTTCATTCTTCTTTCGCTCAGCGCCTGCGCGAACACGCCGACCAGAGATGAGGGAATTATTCATCCGGGGGAAGTCCGTGTTCTTCAGTTTGATTTAAAAGACGGTAATCCGACACTCTTCTGCCGGGGTTTACCAGTTCGATTTTCAGTCACTGATAAGAAGGCGAAAGCGATTATCATCGAAAGTTATTTCTCTGACCTCTCTCATTACATTTGTGAACAGAAAGCCGGGAGTAAGATCCTTGAAACCTACATCTACAAAGTGGTGGGCAAGGACTATCAGGCCGAGATTCTCAAAGTGGACATGAAGACCATTAAGCTTAGTCCCAAAGATCAGAAAAGATCCGATGAAGAACAGCTTGTCCTGAATAAGATTTACTCGTCTTCAGCGAATGATTTTCTTTTCACGAAGCCTTTTCAGGAGCCCATGACGAGCTTTAAAACCAGTATCTACGGGAAGAAGCGGATCTATAATAATCATAAGCACGGACAGCACCTGGGTGTGGATTATCGGGCGGCTGTCGGCGAAAAAGTTCCCGCCGCCAATCGTGGAAAGGTCATGCTCGCGCGGGATCTTTTTTACACTGGCTGGACAGTTCTCATTGATCACGGACTCGAAGTCTTCACCAACTACGGCCATCTTTCTAAGACATTAGTTTCGGAAGGGCAGATTGTTGAAAGGGGAGACATCATTGGTCTTTCAGGAAATACCGGGCGCACATCCGGACCTCATCTCCACTGGGGTGTAAAAATTCAGGGACAATATCTTGATGGTGTCTCTCTTGTAGAAGAAACGAAAAAGGCCTGGCCTGATGATAAGTGATTACTCGGGATACTTCACATTCCGGATTGATCCCACACTGTCTCAGGACACGAGAAAGCTCATTGAAGAGACGCTGATCAATTGGAAAGAAGCCCAGCTTGCTGAGCTTTCCCAATGGGATCCTCCGCACTCACAAAAGCTCGTGGTTGATTTTGTTTCCGAGGGGAGCCTTCACCAGGTGAAGAAAGGCAATCAGCTCACGATCTGCCTACTGGACCGTAATCAGGGTCTCTTCAGTTTTGGACAGAATCTTGAACTTTCAAGTTGCGATGCCATTCTCGAAGACAGCTTTGATGTGCGCCAGCTTGAGCGGATTATTCAGCCTTATCTTTCCGCCATCGTGAGTGCCAAGGAAGAAGAGTTCTTCTCGGCCGGTGCCAAAAACATGCGCAAGCTCGAGCAGAAAGCACGGGCCCTTACTGCGAAGCCCGACAAGGAATTATCAAGCGAATCCCTGCTGGACTACACTCAGGCACTGGTTGATCTCGAAAAAGAGATGATCCAGGCCGATGACCTTCAGAAAGTCGGGAAGATCCTCAAGCTCTTCACGAAAAATAACATCGAGAAGGCCAAGTTTCAGTTTTATACCGGTGGGGATCTCTGGAAACTATCTCCCTCGAGAAACTTTCTGGTTCTTCCGAAATACAAGAATCTTTTCCTGGGAATAGAACTCAATTGGGACGATGAAGACACGGAACGGCTCGTGAAGAAAATGTTCTTCTTCCAGACCCTTGTGAGCTTCTTTTTATCCCGCCATGAAACGAATGATCCTTTCGCCGATGAAAAGCTCTGGGATGGTGTTCTCGATGGAATTCCTTTTCCCGTGGGGCTACTCTCGGCCAAAGGGGAAATTCATCAGCACAACACACTTTTTGCGAAACTCAATTATCCACCGGCAGATTGTCTGAATCTGAAGGCCCGGCAGAAGATTGTCATTGGCGACATTCCCTATAATATTTTCCGGAAAGATATTTTCCATCTCGATGAGAAGAAAGTTCTCTTCGTTTTCTTCACTGAGAGTTTTTTCCTGAAAGGCGAGGGGAGCTTAACTCCTTCAGGACAGGAACTAGGGATTATCAGCTCGAGCATTGCTCACGAACTGAATAACCCTATCGCTGGTATCCAGGCCGCTCTTTCTCTCATCATGCTTGATAGCGAGCTCGATGAAGAGGCCCGGCAGACTCTTAAGGAAATGCAGAGCGGAGCTACACGCTGTAAGCAGCTCATCGAAACCTTCCTCGGCTTTTCCCGGGCCACACCCAGAGAGCAGGGTCTCGTCGATGTGCAGAGCCCTGTGTTCATCTCCTACCAGCAGGCACAGAATCTCCTTCGGTTCCGCACTGTCGAAAGCGGCATTCGTTTTTCTCTCGAATATAATCGTCACGCCGATTTCCGGCAGAAAGTGAATCTTTCGCTCATGACGATGACATTTTACCTCATCATGGGTGAGCTCATGACTCTGTATTCTCACCAGATGCTGGTGGCGAACAAGAATCAGATTGAGAAAGTCATTAAGGGTGAAATTGTGGAAAGCTCGCAGGAAATTCAGATTCAGTTGCATGAACTCAATATTTCAAATCTCACATTGTCGAAACTCATCCAGAATCTTCTGACGATTGAAAATTTTGTCCTTCAGGTTTCGGATTACTCTCTGAGGTTTATTTATAGCCCTGGGAAGGGAGCTTAAGTGAAGTCCAGTCTTGTGCTGGTTTTATTCTTGCTTCTCTCCTGCAGTTCCCGTTCGAAAATCAATAACCCTTTTTATTATAAAGCAACGAAAA
>CANGAC010000071.1 GCA_947451425.1 Bacteriovoracaceae bacterium
CATGTAATACGCAAGCGTCATGTTCATGACGTACGGGAATGCCAGGCCGAGTGAACAAACGAGCAGGAACATCGTCTTCAATTGAAGAAAGATAAACGATCCACCCGTGGCTTTCGTGTGGAAAGTCGCTCCCTTGAATTTCAGATGCTTCATTTTATATTTATGCAGGGAAACCACGTACCAGGGAAAATAGAATCCCAGAGTCAGCACACAGAAGAAAATCCCTTTGAAACAGTGCCAGGCATATGAGCTGCCTTTCATGTTGAACTGAAAAGGAATATTCCCGAATGATGTATTCTGCCACTTGATGCGGGTAAGTTTTGCTGACAAAAACGGCGCATAGAATCCGAGCGTAATCAGGGTGAGAAAAGAGCCGATCAGGACGGCCTTCATGTACTCCCCATAACCACTTTGATTAGCGTGAAAACGGATAGAGCGATAGCTCGTGTTGTTCACGAGATAAGCATAGGCCCCGTATCTGGCCCGAAGAAGAAAGAAGAAAATCACTAATCCGGGAAGGAGCTTAAACACCGGTGCAAAAGACGGAACCAGGGAAACTCCCACCTGAGCAAGGATGGATGAGACAAAGAGGCACGCGCCGATAATGAGATAACCCTTCAGGAGTTTTCTCGGATCCGCATGGAACATGAAAGGGTGCTTTTCGAGCTTGCTCGATTTCCAGACATACTTTCTCATGTTGGTGCGGGCGTAGGGAAGGTAGAGCCCGATCGTGAGAATGGTGAAGATCGTATTTTTCACCATAAGAAGGAAGACTTCGCCGAAGCCTCCGGTAAAACTGAATTTATGAACCGGTGTTTTAGGCTTTTCGGGAGCGGAATTTTCCATGAATTTTCCTGTGAAATTGTTGTTCCCGATTCATTCGGCATTCTTCCCCGAAAAACTGACTAAAGATCGAGGCCACAATGTCATTCAGGACACTTCCATTTCTTTTCTCTTTTCATTCCTCCGGCAATAGCTCAGAATTAGAACTAATGATCGATGGAATCCTGCAGATATTTACGTTCATCATTTTCGCTGATGTGATCATGAGCTATGTACCGGACCTTCAGCGCCATGAATGGGCGAGGACCCTGCATAAGATTGCCGACGTTCCCCAGAAGCCAATCCGGGATCTGATGCCAAGGGATTTGCCCCTTGATCCAAGCCCGATGATTGTGATTTTTGTGATCCAGATTCTTCGCCATCTTCTTTAAGGATGAAAAATGGACGAGATTGAATTTTTAGTCGCGGAAACTTTTAAGCACTTTCAGGAAAATTTCCAGAAAGCTGAAGAAGCTCCCTCTGCGAATGCCTCCTCTGATCTCGTGCATCCGGGCCTTCCGACCGAGCCGGGGATCCTTTATCATATCCAGAAAAGCCCATCGGTATTCGTCATCCGTACTCTCGTTTCTCTCAATATCCGTGAAGACTATCTTAAGATCGTTGGTTCTCCGGAAGATTATCCGAGCCTGCGCCTGATTGATGAAAAGAGTGTCGATGTGGAATCCCGCCTGAAGTTTTTCCTCGTGGAAAACCATTACCAGGCCGAAGTCATTCACGATCAGCTGAACAACCGTCGTTTTCCGGTTGATGAAGAAATGATGTGCAATCTTTCCGATCCGGGATTCAGCTGGTGGCTGGCCCGCAAAGATAACGGACTCCAGGTCTCATTTAATCTTTCCAGCCATCATGACGGAAATACCATCAAGCTCGGGCCCCTCGGGGACCGCGAGCTCGCGACAAAAAGTTTTCTGCAATTTGGTGAGCTTCTCAGCCAGTGCGGATTATCACTTACGATTTTGAATGAACCCAATCGGGTGGTGTTTGAGGAAGAAGAGAAGCTCTTGATTGATGATATACTCGATCTTTTTGAAATCGGTGTTATCGGTAACGGACTCACGGATCTTTTCCGTCTTCTTTCAAAGAAATCATCCGGCGACGGAGTGATGGAATCTCTTTGGTATTACTTCCAGGAAATTGCCAGCATCCGCCGCTTCTGGATCCAGGTCCAGTACGATTTACAAACGCCTAGTGCTTAGTGCTCTTGAGTGAAGTTTCGTGCTTTGCCGCAAGATAGCCGGTCACCATTAATTGGGCCAGCATCCCCAATTCTTCATCATCATTGATCCCGTAAAATTGCTCGATGTGCTGAACAAAAGTTTCCACGTCATCATCGGAAAGATGTTTTTCTACGAGTGCCATCATTGCTTCAGAATCGAGTTTCTCGAGGGAATCAAAGAAGGAAGTAAGGATTTGTTGCTTTTCGGTACTCATGTTTAAAGTCCTTGGTGTCAGTGTTGCACCACGACAATTTAAGATTGTCTTTTAAGAAAGTCTATGGGAACAATCGAATATTCTTTGAGATCAAGGCAATCTTGCTTAGAATCGAAGTGGTATTTTCAAATTTTAATGATTGTAAGGAAGGCTGAACCGGTATGAAAAGTTCTTTTCTCTTAACCTTTGCTCTCTTAGCTCTCATCAGTACAACCGTATCGGCTCAAGGGAGTCGCACGCGTGCTATGCGGGGAGTTCGTCAGCAAACTAAACCAGCGGTCAAACCAGCAGATAAACCACAGACCTTCCGTGGAGCACCTGTTACCAACACGACGACTTCTACACAAACTGTTGCGGCTGTTGATCCGGCTAAAAAATCTGCCTTCGAAAAGTTTTATGATCGCCTCTCGATCAACTACTTCGGACAGGTGACATCACCGAACCTGAAAAAGTGGAGTTCAAAAAACGCCGCTCTTTCACCTCAGTTAGGGGATGAGCGTCTGGATGCTCAGGATACTCGCCGTTGCGCCAAGAACTGTGATAGTTACGCAGCTAACTTATGGTCCCAGGTAAACTTCGCTTACGATTTCGGCTGGAAGATGAAGTTCAACTTCATTCCACGTTGGACAACTTACTTCGGTAACCCACGCGATATGCAAAGAGCAGTCGGAGAAGACCGCGCTCTCGTTGGTCTCGAAGATTTCCTCTTTGGTTTTTCCGGCGTGATCTTCACTTCAGAAAATAAAAAGTTCAACTGGTGGACTCGTCCGGGTGTCCGTCTTCCGACGTCACACTTCTCGCGTCACTATAACAGCGGTGCTTTCGGCGATCTTACAAACAACGTCGAACTTGCTCACTCTGTGACGTATGACTTCAATCCTCAGTGGCAGATCGGGTTCAATGCTCAACAGAGAATGTGGGTGTATGAAGATCGTTTCAACCCTTCACGTTTCCGTTTCTATACGGCTCCGTACATTTCCTATCAGTTCTCTGATAAGTCGAAGATCCAGTGGTACTACCAGAACATGATCGAGAACAATAAGAGATGGCATTCTATTGGTGACAAGAAGAAGCCGGCGTTCCGCGATATCTATCAGGATACATTCATTGGTGTTGCACATGACTTCACTGACCGTTTGAACATCATGCCGTACGTCGGGATGTTCGTGGATGATATTCCTCTGTCGATGGAATCGGCCTACGTCGGGGCCTGGATTTCTTACCGGATTAAATAAGAATAAAAAAAAGCCACCTTCGGGTGGCTTTTTTTTTGCCAGAAATCATTCGACTGTACTGACCAGGGCCTGATAACTCAAAAGTGTGTTCATAAATGAGAGCCGTGATTCGTTGAATGAAACTTCCGCACTGGTCTGAGCTTGTTCTCTCAAGTTCACTAAGAAGAGATTCCCCCCACCGGTTTTGAATTTATAAGTTTCCGCCGTGACGAGTTCTTTGGATTTCGTGAATTCGATTTCCGATTGCTTCACTTGTTCCAGCTGAAGAAAGAGTGCCTTTCTTAAGGCCATGACCTGATACTTGTACGCCTGCCGTCCATAGCTCATCTGTTTTTCCGCAACCATTCTCCGGGCACGGGCCGCGCCGATGTTACCATTTCCCAGATTTCTTTCGAGAGGGACACTCACTTGCGCCAGTACCATCAGGTAATCCCTCGGCATCGTAGGATTGGCCTGGGTTCTCTGATAGTACTCGGTTGTGACATCAACTTGCGGGCGTAAATCCTGTTTCGCGAGTTCAAGATCGACCTCACTCTTATCCAGAGTGAGGGCCAGATTTTTCATGTCAGGACGGCGCTTGATGAGTTCATCAATGTCTGAGTTGAGATCAATCTTCGATAAAAGCTCCTCGAGAGAGGAGGGGTAATCTTCATAGCTTTCAGTGGAGGCGGGAATGACCGGTTCCCCTTTATCATCACGGTAGAACATGGAGAGTGCGTATTCCGCTCTCAGAAATCTTTCTTTTGCTCCCTGAAGTGCACCTTTCCGGCTCGCCACATATTGTTCGTTTTCAGTGACTAAGATCTGGCTGATGTCGCCCTTCTTGTTTCTCGCCTCAAGGAACTCGTTCCTTGATTCTCCGTTCTTCAAAAGTTCCTCGTAGGCATTCATGACTTTCTTTGCGGTAACCCATTCCCAGTAAGCAAGCTGACCGAATCTCGCGATATCGAGTTCCGTCAGGCTTTTTTCTGAGCTCACAATCTTTGCATCGTACTTCGCGTTTTTGTACGCGGCCCGGGATGGATCAAGTGTGAGATTTTTCCAGAGAGAGAGAGACAGACCCAGGACGGAGTAATTTCCCACCTGCCCGGTACTCACCGGGTTTCCGGTGTTATAAACGGGAGAAAATTTTCCCAGGCTATTACTGACCTGCTCAGCACCGGCATAAATTTTTGAGTTAGCGACCCGAAGTGGCTTCACCACAAAGGAACGGTGAACGGTGGAGCTGTAGTCACCCTTGGTCTGTCTCCTGAAGTCCGAAACGGCTTTTGCATCGAAAGCACCGCCGGCCCCTATGACGGCTTCTTCACCTGCATGCATTCTCTCAATGGCTGCGAGAACCGTCGGGTGATATTTCAGTGCACTTTCTTTAACTGCAATCGGTGAAAGATTGGCGAAGGCCGGAGTTGCTAAGAGAAATAAAACTGCGTGCTTCATTTGATTTTTCATTCCGCAATATCCTGGCTTGATGGTTCTAATTTCAGGTCGGGCTGAGAGTCGAGGGACGGAGGGAAGCCGTTGAACTGTCTCCAGAGCTCATATCCTAAGGCGACGTTGTTCAGGAGAATCCATCCGTTGACTCTGGTTCCCTGACGGATGAATCTCGGATCAGGCCACTTCTGTCCTTTCTCCGGAACAATGATCGCGCGGAATAATCCATCAGGAGTGGCCGTTTGATCGACGAAGCTCACGACACCACCGAAAGTACCGACTGCAACTGAAGGCCAGCCAGAGAATTGAATGGCGGGCCACCCTTCAAACTGAAGACGGGCCTTTCTTCCTTCGTGGACCAGCGGGAGATCCCGGCCGCGAATGAAAAGATGCACTGAGAGCTGCGAGCTTTTGGGAACAAAGACAGCAACAACCTGTCCCTGGTTGACGACTACCGAACTCGTACCGACCTGGATTCTCACGATAGTTCCATCTGTGGGAGCGGGAACTAATTGCGACTGCTGGCGGGTGAGTTTCGATTGCATCTGGGTATAATTGGCGAGTGCTTGTGCCTCGGAAGACTGCGCGTTCCGGTATGAGATGATCGCTTGTTCCATATCTTTCCGTGAGGAAATTCCGCGCTTAAAGAGATCAGTTTGCCTGTCGAAATCATACTTCGCCGTATTCACCACTTGTTTAGCAGCATCGTACTGACTTTTTACTGCATCAAATTCTGTTTTTAAGCGGGCCATGTAATTCGGATCAATGTCGATGATCTCGAGGATGGGATCACCTTTTTTTACGTAAGAACCTTCCCGGACAAACCACTGCTTGATCCTTCCGGAAACAGTCGCATGGACATTTTGCACCCGATCCTGCGGGAGATATGCCATGACTTTACCGCCCCCATCAGCAGTCTGCTGCCAGGGAATAGCGATCAGGAAGATCAGCGTGAAAAGAAAGAAAACGACTACCAGTCGCGTGAGCATTTTGGCGACATCCGGTAGGTCATGAAGATCGAGCATCTTCTCCGGCGTGTCTGCGTAGACTTCTTTGTAAGCATCAGGGGGACTGTCATAAACAGTCTGTTGATTTTGATCAGCCATAATTTTCAATCTCCTTAAGGAGGTCGGAATCTTTTGAAAGTTCTTTCAGACTCGCACGCTCTAACATCACCATCCTGTCAAAGTTGCCTTTGTAATATCTCTGAGTGAAGAAGAGGAGCGTCCACTTGTTGTCTTTTGACAGGAGCTCGTTATAGATGAGCTTCCGCTTGTACGAAGAAATTTGCTCGTAATCAGGAGTGACGAGAAGGATTCTGGGTCTTAGAAGGAGTGCGCGCGCCAACTGCAATGCTAGAAGCTGCGATTTCGTAAACGGATAGCCGTTCGGCCGGATTTTCGTTTCAAGTTTCTGGGGAAGACCATCGATATTCTCAAAGAGTCCTGTCCGCTTCAGGACATCCTGAATTTCAGTTTCCGTGAAATCGTGACCGCCAAGACCCGTGAGATTTTCCCGGACTGTCGCTGAGAAAAACTGATCATGGCCAATAATCTGAATGTGGTTTCTGATCTGGCTCACATCGAGATCATCCAGTAACATTTCGTTGTATTTCACAGAACCCGAGACATGGTCACTGTTTCCCATAATGGCTTCATAAAGATGAGTCATGGAAGAA
This sequence comes from Bacteriovoracaceae bacterium, assembly GCA_947451425.1. Lineage (GTDB taxonomy): Bacteria > Bdellovibrionota > Bacteriovoracia > Bacteriovoracales > Bacteriovoracaceae > Peredibacter. The sequence goes on from CANGAC010000071.1 coordinate 6,619, forward strand.
AAACTTCTCACCAGGATCAGGTTCTTCGATCCTTCCTTGAAGCCGAAATTGAAGTGATAGTTCGGTTCGAAAACCAGGTTTTCAAAACTAAAATCAAGTTTCTCCGGCATGATGGCCTTCTCTTTCACCGGCTCAAGCGGGTAGTCATAGAAGCGGGCGATCATGTCGAGGGCCGTGCTGTAATTGTAGATACTGAAAAAGAAGTTCTGGAGGCTGGGGATATTGGCGATGATGCTGTTCACGACCAGCGCCGCGGCCACGAGCTGGCCCGCAGAGAGTTCTCCATTCAGAACAAGAAATCCCCCGAGACCAAGAAGAAGGACGTTCATGATGACGCCGAAGATCTGAAGGCCGATGTGTTGGCGGAACTGGAAGTTGAATAGATTGTTCCGTACTTCAAGCCAGCTATTGAAAAGGCTGTTCATCTTCGAGTAAGAGAAATCGCGTCCCTTGTCGGAAGTGAAGATATTGCGGACGCGACTCATTTCCTCGACCCAGCTGACGACCTCATATTTCCCATCGGCTTCAGGAGATCCGGCGCGAACTCCGTCCGGTCCGAAGAGTAACCAGTTCACCACCAGGAATTGGGCCATGAAACCAGCAAACCCCAGGAAGTAAGGGTGATAGAAGGCGAGAAGGGCAAACCCGATGATGAACTGGATGATGAAGCCGAATCCATTCACAAAGAACACCACCATCTGTGACTGCATGATGATGATGTCGAAATATCGGTTAATCAGGTCTGGTGAATTGGCCCCGCGGTATTCCTTATCCCGGTATTTCGTGATCCTTTCCGCGATGACAAAACCATAGCGGATAAAAAGCCTGCGCTGGAGAATTTCAATGGTGTACGTCTGGATCGACTGAAGGATTCCGCTGCAGGAAAGGATAAAGAACAACAGAAGGCACATGACAACCAGGGGCTGCATCATGGTCCGGACTGCGATCGAATTGATGATCGTCTGAACAGCGACAGGTACACCGAGATTCAGAAAAGTCATCGCCAGAGTGATGATGACGATGGATTTAATGAAACCGGTTTCGGGCTTTGACATAAGTCGCAGCTGATCCCGGAACCTCTGTCCCGATTTAATCATCTCATCGAACTTTGAGTGAAACTGTAGTTTTTTCATATTAAGAGTCTCTTTTTGGTGTGGTGAAGAAATCCGAGATTTTCGAATAGATCCACATGAAGGCAATGGTCGTAATCAGTCCCCAGAGAATGGTTAGCTGAGGATTGAAACCGAAGCGAAAGTGGTTGATACCGAAACCCAGAAAACAGGAAATGACAGTGACGAAAATCAAAACCGGCGAGTAGCTGATGCGGATATATTTCACGAGGAGCATTCTGCAGACAAAAAATGCCAATAAAGGCCCTGTCGAAAGATAGGCGAACTGAAGTCCTGCCTTGATGGCCCCGGGAATCAGCGAGAACAGGTAGGCGACGACAATAATTGAAACTGTGATGATGAAATTATCGAGGTTGATGAAAACCCGGAACATCTTCGAACGCTCGACACTCATCAGGTCATTCCAAAATACCGCCGAAAGAGCGTTGATGGCCGAGTCCAGAGAAGACATGCTTGCGGCCAGAACACTCGCCACCATGAGTCCCTTGATGGGCGTCGGAAAGTGCTGCTCAATCAGGGCGGAGAAAAGTTTATCGGGCCTTGGTAGGGCCTGTCCGTGTTTCGTGTAATACGCCCACAAGATCACACCAAGACTCAGGAAGAGAAGATTCACAAGGAATGATCCGAGTGCTGACCAGGCGAGGGCCTTCTGCGCGGTCTTCAAATCTTTTGCCCCGAAGAGTTTCTGCACGAGGTCCTGATCAACCCCATGAGTGGCGGCATCGTAGGCGATTCCGGCAATAATCCCGTAGAGGAAAGTGAGAAATCCACCGAACCCATCGAAGAGCGAGAATTTCCCGGCGTCCCAGCCAAAACTAAAAAGTTCTCCCCAGGTATACGAGCTGATTTTTCCCACAACAAAATGGGCCATGATCCCGCCGAAAATAAAAATTCCCGCCTGAATCATATCCGTCCTCACCACCGCCTTGAGTCCACCCAGCATGATGTACAAGTACGTCATCATCGCAATCAGCATGATCGCGAAGAACAGTGGGATGTCGAAGAACTCAGCGACCAGAATGGAGCCGCCCAGGAGCTTCACACTTGTCCCGATTGTTTTTGTGAAGACGTAGAATAAGGCGAATGCTCTCTTACCCGCTTTCCCTTCTTTATTTATATCTTTGTAGCCGTGAATCCCCCGACCAAGAGCTTCGAAAATGGTTAAGCCTTTACCGTACACCGAGGGGATAAAGTAGGCTGAGATAATCACTCGTGAGATACACGCGCCAATCACAAAGCGTAAGTAATTGAGGTTTTCGAAATAGACGTATGTGGGAATAGTAAGAAACGCCAGTGCGGAAAATTCCGTAGCAACAATGGATAACATCGCCTCGGCAAAAGTGATGGATTTGCCTGCGAGGTAATGGTTTTCGATTGCACGAAGTCCTTCCTTCCTTTTCAGAAAGAAATGCCTTCTCATAAAGAAATTTGCCCTGAGGGCTATTCCGAATATAACCAGGATATATGCCACTACTACGGCCACATCCATCGGACTTAAATTCATACTCATCCTTGAGTTGAAGAGAAAAAAATGTGAGGGGAGATTCTAAATCAGAAGGAAGTATTCTTTCTGGCGATTGAGATTGTAGAGCGGAAGATAGTAAGCGAAGTCTCTGTCTTCAAAAAGATTGTAGGCAAGGATCACGATGGGAATGAAGCTATCGGCGATGTAGTTCAGCTTAGCGTTCGGATTGAACCGGGACTGATGAGAGATCGGATCGACTTCAACGGTAGGAACCCGCGCGATATGATGGGCACTATTGATACCCGCTTCATCCTGAGCGATGACTACATTATCCACCGCCAGGAGGAGAATGAAGAAGGCCATAATGCCGGTTAAGTACGATGACATAAATTTATTGTAGGAGAATGCTGTCTCAGAACAAGGGGGCAAAAAGATTTTAATGTGTTGAAACCCTTACATTTATCCGAGCGAAAGGCTCCTGAACTTAACGCAGTTTGACTTCTCCTTAAGGTTTATGCTATTCACTCCCCAGACGTTTATTTTGTAGCCCACTCCCACCCGGATCTTGTCTGTTTTTTCATCAGGTCTAAGTGGTTCTGTAGGTTGTTATCGAGACCATAGACCGGCCTCATCACATTCAAAATGCGCATAACTTTATTCTTTCTCCAAAGGAGAACGCATGTCTTTTACTACCCTGGGGCTTAAGGCCTCTTCCCTCAAAGCTATTGAAAAGATGGGATATGAAAATCCCTCTGAAATCCAGGCACAGGCGATTCCAGTCCTTCTCGGTGGCGATGTTGATTTCATCGGCCAGGCGCAAACCGGTTCAGGTAAAACTGCCGCTTTCGTCCTCCCTCTTCTTGAAAAGCTTGATTTTAAAAACCCTAATCTTCAGGCGATCGTTCTTGCTCCGACGCGCGAACTTGCTAACCAGATCAATGAAGAAATAGCAAAACTCTCAATCTTTGAACCCATCCGTTCTATGTCGGTTTACGGCGGAACAAGTGTTGGTCTTCAGATCAAAGACTTCAAAGCGAAAAAGCCTCAGATCGTTGCCGGTACTCCTGGTCGCGTGATGGATCTTATCGAGCGCGGAGTTCTGAAGTTTGAGCACACGAAATTCGTGATTCTCGACGAAGCAGATGAAATGCTCGACATGGGATTCTTTGACGACGTTACTGCGATCATCGCGAAGGTTCCTGAAAAGAGAATCTGGATGTTCTCGGCAACCATGCCGGCACCTATTACTAACCTGGTTAACCGTGAGTTCTCAAACCCGGTGACTGTTCGTGTAACGAAGAAAATTCTCACGGCTGATTCTGTTGAGCAGCTTGCAGTTGTTGTTCGCCGTGAAAACGGAATCGAAGCTCTCTGCCGCTATATGGATTTCAACGACAGCATGTACGCGATCATCTTTACCCGCACAAAAATCGGCGCGAAAGAGCTCACTGACGAACTCAATGCCCGCGGATATCCGACCGACGCCCTCCATGGAGACATGGACCAGGCCTCGCGTGATATGACGATGAAGAAATTCAAAGAGAAGAAAATTAACCTTCTCGTTTGTACAGACGTTGCCGCCCGCGGGATCGACGTCAACAACCTCACTCACGTTATTAATTTCGGTCTTCCTCAGGATAACGAAGCTTACGTTCACCGTATCGGTCGTACCGGTCGCGGAGGATCGAAAGGGATTTCTCTTTCTATCATCGAGCCGAACGAGCAGGGACGTGTGGGCCAGATTGAGCGCCTGACAAAGGCCCAGATCCAGAGAATCTATCTTCCTAAAGTGGAAGAAATCCGCGAGAAGATCCTCGAGAAATCGATGGTTCGCTTCAACGAAAACGTTTCTTCTTTTTCTGACCAGCAGGCCCTTCACTTTGATTCGTTCAAAGCGAAGTTTGCGGATATGTCGAAAGAAGACCTCATCAAGGGGATCTACGGATTCATGTTTGAGAACACTCTTAAGCGTTATCAGAAAGCGCAGGAAATTGACGTTACTCCGAAGAACCAGTTTGACCGCGTTCAGGGGACCCGCGTTTCCGGTGGAATGCAGAAGTTCTTCATCAACCTCGGAACAATGGATGGCGCCACTTCAGGCGAACTCCTGAAATTCATCTCGAGTGCTGCCGGTGTTGCCGGAAGAAATATCGGGAAGATCGATGCGAAAGAAAAATTCTCATTCCTCGAAGTTTCTTCTGAGTTCACAGATGCCGTTCTCGCTATGAAAGGTGAGATGTGGGGCAGTCGTCGTGTTTCAATCGAACTTGCTTCTCCAGCTCCGATCGGAAATGGTGGAGGAAGTCGTGCCTTCGGCGGTGGAAACCGTGGGGGCGGGTATCGGGGCAAACCATCTTACGGTGGTGGCGCTCCAAGAAGCCGTTACTAAGATTTTTTTCTCTCGAAGGCGCCCGTAGGGGCGCCTTTTTTTTTATCACTAGGAAAAAAGTTCTTCATTGTTCGACGTTGCGGGATATTAACCGAGCATGTTAACTTGGTAAGTAGCACACAAAATTTAATGTTGGGTCTATAAGCCCGACGAAATACAGGATGTATTTTGCGTGGAATTAAGAATGAACCGTGACACTCATGATGAGTTTGAAGAGGTCGAGTCGCCTTTCGCTCAATCACAAAATAGAACGAGTACCAAAAGCTCGCTCAGAAATAAAAAGCCCGTCTTCAACCGCCCTTTTGCGGCTGAATCGACGTCGCCTCCTGCTGTCTTCGAAACAACTTCACGTCGCCGCTCAGTAGGTCACCCTGATGACACAGAATTAGTTCAGCACCGTTCTTCTGAACTCGCAGAAACCGATATTGATTACCTGGATGAAGAAGAAGAGGAAATGGAGACCCGCCCGGCCCGCGTGTCTGCCCCTCGTGCTCAGAAAAAAACCAAAGTCAGAAAAAACATCCTCGCGAAGCTCGGTTGGTCAGTCATTGGCCTTCTGGTTCTTCGTCTGATTTTTATGGATCGTGGAGTCTGGGATTATTTTGCTACTGAGGGAGCGATCCGCGAGAACACCCGCGAGCTTCGCTCGATTCAGGATGAAAATAAATCCTTGAGAACTGAGATTGTGAAAATCCAGAGCGATAAGAATTTTCAGCGCCAGCTGGCCAAAGAACACCTCGGCGTCATCGCTGCGGATGAGTTTCTGATTCTCTTCGCAGGAGAAACTCCTGAGATTGATGAGAAGAAAAACAACATCAGTTTTTAATCACTGAAATCGCTTTTCTTACGGCCTTGATTTTCATGAAGTCTTTCCAGATGGAAGTTCTTCCTTCCATGTTCTGAACACTCATATATTCCGGGCCCTTGGTAATTCCCAGAACGTACGGGGAAAACCAGTTCTTGTTGAGATCAACACTATCAACGAGTCCGTATCTTCCCCAGAGACGATCGCCGTATTTTCCATTCTTCCAGCTGAAGATATCATTCATGACGATCTCCGGAGCAAACATCGCTGAACCGGCTGCACAGCCGATGCAAAGTGTGGTGGAAAAATTCACCGGAGAGTAAACGGAGTATCCATTCGGAGATTCACCAGCAGAGTATCCCCAGAATCCTTCGCGGTTCATGTTCCGGTGAAGGAATGTCGCCTTAAGTCCCGCCTGGAAATAATTCTCAAAACCGTCATCGAAATTTCTGAAATCAAAAAAAGATGGTGAGTACTGGTGAACAAACAGGGGCATGGTGATTCCCATGAGGGCGCGGTTCCACGCAAACCAGGTTTCACGCGGAAGTGGTCTTGTGGGATGCCCGAGACCAAGGATCAGAAGAATTTTCTGTTCGGCGTAGATTTCCCACTGATACGTCGTCCATCCATGTTCCGGTGTCCACGAAAGAGAGAGAGTTTTCTTCGCCGGTTTATTTCCTTCATCACTAAGCGCGGAAGTAAAATCCACGCGCTCATAAATATCCTCAGCAAGATCGGTGATGGACTGATCTTTTAAAACTTCAGCTGCGTATAAAGCACCGGCCACCAGAAGAGCTGTGTCGATCGTGGAGAATTCACAATTCCATGCACGCGCGCCGGTTTCCCAGTTCGCGAAATGAACGAGCCAGCCTTTGTGATGGGGAACATGGTCGCGGATAAATCTTAAAGTACGATAGACGTGGTCGCGGGCAAAACTCATCGGAATGCGACCCATGAGAGCAGCGTGCGACAGGACCGTTAGTCCAAAACCAGTGGCGGCAAGAGAAGAAACATTATTGCCGGCCGATGTGTTGGAAAAGTTCAGGGCTTTGTCACGGACAAGTCCCGTCTCAGGATGAGAGTGGTCAAGAAAATATCTGATGGCCGTCTTCTCTACATCCTGACGAATGCTGATGAGTTTGGGATCAAAGGCAAAGGCTTCCAGCGAGCTTACTACGCATAAGAATATCAGGATCAACTTCATGTACCTATTCTCCGTCAAAATTCCCCCTCTATGGGGAAAGTGAAACATTGTCATCGTGTCGTCTTATTTGCCACCCAGTAGTTCCCGCGCCTTAGCGTCCATGTCACTCAGAGGAATCTCTCCCTTCCACTGAAGCTGGTCACCGATCTTAAGCTCAGCAGCGAGGGGAGAACTGGCCTTCATTTCAAGCGTATGGCGACACCAGACTCCCCGGGCACGAGGGATCAGATCTTCATTGTGGCGACCCTTGTGATGCGGAAGTTTTCTTACGATATCGAGAATGCGCAGGTCCTTATCCAGATAAAAAAGATCCAGATCAAAGTAAGTGTCCGGCATCCAGAAATGCTTGTCTCCATCGTCGAGATAATAAAAAAGCATGCCTTCGTTATCGTCAAAATTCTCCGGCTGCATCCCGGAAAGGCCCTGCTCCTGTTCTTTCATCGTTATCGCAACCCTCGTCTTGATCGTGACACCCTTGGGAGTGATGAGTCCGACCTCACTTGCAGACCTGCGTGACTCACTTTGGCATGAGACCATGAGAATAAGCAGGCAAAGGGTAAGAAATTTTGGCATGAAGTTTATCTCTTCTTCGGGTATGATTTGGGGCACTTCATACGATAGTCAG
>CANGAC010000072.1 GCA_947451425.1 Bacteriovoracaceae bacterium
ATTGGTGAGCCGCCGGAATTCGCTGAAGCGGCTTTTGAAATTTCTCAACGCGGATTTGATTGCGTGGTGTTTGGTCACACACATCATCCCGGAGAAGTGACATTAAAAAATGATAAGAGATATCTCAATCCTGGTTCGTGGTTACTGTCGTGTCATTACATCGAAATTAATCGCGGAAAAGTCGAGTTGAAGTGCTGGCAACCTGAGTCAAATTCTTTACCCGAAGAGTCTTCCAAGGTATAACTTCTGGATTCATTTCCAGGAGAAGCGAATGCTTACAAACGAGCAGCGGAACGAGCAATTACTCAAGCTCACCAAAGAGGCAGAACTCGGCGGCGGACAAGAGAGAATCAATAAGCAACATGAGCAGGGAAAATACACTGCCCGTGAAAGAATCCAGAAACTTTTAGATCCTGAATCATTCATTGAATTTGATAAATTCGTCACCCATCGCTGTCACTCATTCGGCATGGAAAAGACGAAGTATCTTGGTGACGGTGTGATCACCGGTATCGGGAGAATCAATGGCCAGCAGGTCGCGATTTTCTCGCAGGACTTCACTTGCTGGGGGGGCGCTCTCGGAGCGTCTCATGCAAAAAAAATCTGCAAGGTCATGGACTTCGCTCTCGATAACAGAATTCCTGTTATCGGCCTGAATGATTCAGGTGGAGCGCGGATTCAGGAAGGTGTGGATGCACTCGCCGGATACGCTGAAATTTTCTATCGGAACGTTCAGGCATCAGGAGTGATCCCGCAGATCTCGATGATCATGGGTCCTTGTGCCGGGGGAGCCGTTTATTCTCCTGCGATGACCGATTTTATTTTCATGGTGGATAAGACTTCCTACATGTTCGTGACGGGTCCTGATGTCATCAAGACTGTGACTCATGAAGAAGTGACGAAAGACGCTCTCGGAGGCGCACATACTCACAACGAAAAATCAGGTGTCGCGCACTTCCGCTGTGATGACGAGGATGATGCATTTGAAAGAGTGAGAGAACTTTTTTCATTCATTCCTTCCTGCAATAAGCAGAAGCATGGGACACGTCTTTCAACCGATGCGCCTTCGCGCGTGAACAACAAACTCAAGAATTTCATTCCAGATAATTCCCGGAAGCCCTATGACATGCATGAGCTCATTATGGAAGTTGTGGACGACCAGCACTTCATGGAAGTTCAGCCAGACTTTGCGAAAAATATCCTGACAGGTTTTGCCTCGATTGGCGGAATCAAAGTGGGGATTGTGGCGAATCAGCCAGCCTTCCTCGCCGGATGTCTTGATATCGATTCAGCCGTAAAAGGTGCCCGCTTCGTTCGCTTCTGTGATGCTTTTAACATTCCGATCATTACCCTGGTTGATGTTCCGGGCTTCCTGCCGGGAACGGTTCAGGAGTACGGTGGAATTATCCGTCACGGAGCGAAGCTATTGTATGCTTACTCAGAAGCCACAGTGCCGCTGATTACATTGATTACGAGAAAAGCTTACGGTGGAGCATATGACGTGATGGCGTCGAAGCATATCCGCGCTGATATCAATCTCGCTTACCCGACTGCGGAAATCGCGGTGATGGGAGCGGATGGTGCTGTGAATATTATCTATCGTAACGACATGGCCAATAAGCCGAAGCATGTTGAGTACTATGAAAATGAATTCGCGAATCCTTATCGCGCGGCTGAGCTTGGTTATATTGATGAAATCATCCAGCCGGAGCAGACTCGCCAGCGTCTTTATCAGTACCTCAAGGCCCTCGAGAATAAGAAAGTAAAAACACCTGATCGTAAACACGGGAATATTCCACTATGAAAGGGAAACGCGTATTAATTATCAACCGCGGAGAAATTGCGATTCGTGTGGCGAAAGCGCTGAACGAACTCGGACTCGTTTCCGTTGGTGTGTGGACCGATAACGAAACTGAGCCCCCTCATCTTGAGTACTGTCAGGAGTGGGTTCATCTGAAAGGTTCGAATAACAAAGACACCTATCTCAACATCCCGCAGATCATGAATCTCATCGAAGAGTATAAGATCGATGGTGTTCACCCAGGATACGGGTTTCTTTCTGAGAACCGGGAGTTTTCTGAAACTCTGGCGAAAAAGGGAGTTACCTTCATTGGTCCGAATCCGACTGCCGTTTATAAAATGGGGGCAAAGGATATTTCAAAACAGATTGCGAAGGAAGCTGGTGTTCCTGTTGTTCCTGGCTCTACAGGTGAAGTGGCGACCATTGAAGAAGCCATTAAGATTGGTAACGAAATTGGCTTCCCGGTACTCCTCAAGGCCGTTGCTGGTGGTGGTGGGAAAGGCATGCGTCCTTGTGCCAACGCTGAAGAAGTTAAAGCAAACTTCGCGGCCGTCCAGCGTGAAGCCCTTTCAAGCTTTGGATACGCCGGACTTCTGGTGGAAAAATATATTCTCAATCCTCATCACATTGAAGTTCAGATTCTTGCTGATAAGAAAGGCAATGTGTTTCACGTTTTCGAGCGTGAGTGTTCGATTCAAAGACGCCATCAGAAGATTGTGGAAGAAGCGCCATCGCCATTCATCGGAACAGACGAGAAAGTCCGACGCGATATTTGTGAAACTGCCGTGAAGTGTGCCAAGGCCGTGAACTACGATTCTGCGGGTACCGTGGAATTCATTATGGGTGAGGATAAGAAATTTTACTTCCTTGAGATGAATACACGAATCCAGGTTGAGCATCCCATCACGGAAGAAATTACAGGTGTGGATCTGGTGGCGAACATGATTAAGTCCGCGTTCGGAGAGCCACTGGATTTCAAGTCACAGGATGAAATTGTGATCCATGGTCACGCGATTGAACTCCGGATCTGTGCAGAAGATCCGATATCGATGCTTCCAGCTCCTGGCAAGATCGTAGGGTTTGAAACCACTTTCCCACAGGGAATACGTTTCGATCATTGTATCTATCCCAAATATACAATCACTCCGGATTTTGACCCGATGATTGGAAAGCTCATCGCTAAAGGCTTTAACCGTGAGGTGGCATTGAGGAAGGTTCGCAGTGCTCTTGATGGTCTCGTCATCGAGGGAATTAAGACGAACATCCCTTTGCATAAAGTAATTCTGAGAGAGGAAACATTTGTAAGAGGCGAGTACTCCACTGCCTACATTGGGAAGATCAAGCCGCAGGAGAAAGTGGCTTCGAAAGAAGATCCAATGGCGTTCATGGTGAAAGTGGCTGCGATTGAAATGAATGGAGCAAAAGCATGAGATACCATTTCGTAAATCAGGAAATGAAGGAGTTTTCTCTGGATGTCGAACTGACTCCGGGAGTTCTAGAGTTCACTCACGAAGGAAAAAAATCCCAGCTCTGGGTAAAGAAACTTGCAGGGAAAAATTATTATTCATTCGATCAGGTGAAGTGGAAGAAGCTTCCTTCACTTGGCGTGAATGAAGTCCTCGTTTCAAATTCAGAAGTCTATAAAGTCTATCGTGGATTCAAGCCTTCAGGGCTTAACAAGGGCGGCGCAGGGGCACTTATAACTCAGATGCCGGGTAAGGTGGTGAAGCTCATGAAGAAGATCGGTGATAAGGTTGTTAAAGGTGAGACTGTTCTGATTCTTGAGGCCATGAAAATGGAAAATGAAATCAAGTCTGGGGCTGATGGCGTTGTGAAATCCATCAACGTGAAAGAAGGACAGGCGCTGGATTCAGGATTTCTCATGGTGGAAATCGAAGAAGTATAAAAACTTAATTTTCGATTTTTACATTTTCAATGACGGATTCCCAATTGTCTTCAATGAGTCCATATTCCCACTGGATGTATGAAGAGTGCGGCCAGTTCCACCATGGGTAGTCTCTCTTGCTGATTTCCTCCGTATACTGAGAGCGCCAGAAATGGAGAGAGTCAACAAAGAGTTTCCCGACTTCGACATTTTCCAAGGCTGTCCCGCTCAGGCTCGCCGAAAGTCGACCGTGAAGTAAGGCGATCAAGGGCAAGCTCGCCTTGTATTTATGCTCAGGACTTAGAAGTTTTTTCCTGATGAGGTCGAGATAATTCTGCAATTCATTTACATCTTCTACGTCTTCCGGCGCCTGAGTAATCATTTTTCTGATCCAGCAGAACTGGTTCCTTGCCTCGATATCATCCAGATGCGCCGGAGGAAGGACGGAACGGATTGGGTAAATCAGTCCGGAAAAGGTCGCAAGGCCGCAGTGTCTGAGTTCAAAGTGCATGGTTGCTTTTTCAGATAAAGGACTTCCGTACCACATGAGTGTGGTGACTGTTCCTAAGATGGGAATGTAGTAAATTTTCCGAAATTCCGGTCTCAAAAGGTGCAGCGGAACCAGAAAGCAAAGAGTAAAAATACCTGTACCGGCAACTGCGAAGAGAAATGGAGAAGGAATCACGAGAACCAGGAAATCCAGTCCACGCCAGAGTGGAAAGAGTCCACAGAACAACAACACGGCGAAAAAAAACCTAAGTCTTTTCATGACTCGTATTATCTTCCTTTCTTTACCTGGATGCAAATTCTTGTCATGATTTGAGCAATGGGTACTCTGATAAAACGATCTCTGCAAATCTTCTGCATTCTCCTGGTCTTCGGACTCACGCTTGAGCTTGTTTCCGCTCTTTACACGACCTTCTCTGGTTTAGGGTTTCAGACTGGTACAAGTGGTGGGTTCGTCCAGAAACAAAAGTGGAGGAACTTACCCTTTCAGATTCCGATAAAAGACGGTGTCATAAGAAAATTCAGAGGCGAAGAATTGGTACTGGCCTCAACTTTCTCGATCGATGACCTTACGAGAAGAGTGAGTGTTTTGCCCAAAGGAAATCCCCCAAAGTTCTTAGCCTTCCTCGGATGCTCGTTCACCTTCGGTGTTGGGGTTAAGGATGGTGAAAGTCTTCCTTCTCAAACACAATTGGGGACAGGAAAATATCGCGTTTATAATTATGGCGTGGGAGGTGCCTCTCCAGCAGATGTGCTTCATCGGCTCATGAACATCAATGTCTCTGATCACAAGGAGAAAAAAGGGGTCTTCTTATACTCAATGTTTTCAGGCCACCTCAAGCGATATCATTCTCGCATGGAGTACATCGGTGGCTACGGGCTATACAAAACATTTTACGAAAAAAGAAATGGTGATTGGATTCCATCGGGCGTTTTTAAAGAGCGATTTCCTTTAAGATCGTGGTTGGCGCGGTTCATTTTTTTCTCACACACTTACAACCTCATCAGGTCTCATCTAAGCGACTCCTTTTCTGACAGTGAGTTGGAGGACTATGTGGGGATTGTGAAAAGAATGCAGACTGAATCGGAGAGGAGGAATGGAAAATTCGTCCTTCTGATCTGGCCCAATACAAACCAGGCCGAGGAACTGGTGAGTCTGCTTAAGCGAGGAAAAATCCCGTACCTTGATTATTCGAAACTGAACCTGCACCTCCTGACGAACGGGAAAGCGACCATTCCCATTGACGGGCACCCTACGGCGGAGACTTATAAAGTTCTTGGACAAAAAATTGTGGCCGATTTGGATCTCGTCTTTCCATCTATTTAGCCCGGCGGAAAATATTGCCATGCCTTTTGACTCAGGTTTTGGATGGTATGATAAAATGAGAGAGGGGGATCATCGATGACCATGTCTCAGCGTAAGATCATCACATCTTCAAATCTTCAGGGATTTTTCTTTGAAGGATTGAATGAACTGAATAAAAAATCTCTTTGCCCGATTCCAGAATCCATCATTTTCTATTCTTCTGAGGTTCTCGATAAGTTTGCGCTCACGCAGGACTTTTTCGAAGTCACGGACGAGGGGAAGATTCGTCAAAAGATCCTTGGGATGAAACTTCTTGAAGCCATGCAGATGTCGAGAGAAGAGCAGAAACGCACCTACAAGGAAGTTGCCGACATGTCTCTTCTGGTTTGCGGATACTTCTCCGAATCAGTGAATAAGAAAATTGTCGACACTCACTACTATGCACAGCTTGGAAAAATGGCGTACGGGCATCTGAACAATGTCAGTCCCTCTTTTCTGGATATCCCCAGCTTTTATGGAATGGTTTCCACTTGTTTTGAGTCGATGACGACACTTATGTCGAACTTCGCTTCCAAGAATCGCTACGGTTCAGATCATGAATTGCTATTTAAGAAATTGAACAGTGATGAAGGGGCGACAGAATCGGAACTGCTGGCAAGTGGGATTTTACCTTCAAAGACCAACATCGCTTCTTGAATGAGGGCATTGTGAAGGCTGAGGGCGCACTTCACTCTCACCAGGAAGATTGATCACTTCGTAGTGAACATCCAGAACAAAAATTCCTTCTTTCTCAACAGTGGGTGCGGATTTACAGGTCTTCGTTCCACTCGGGTTTACGACGACTTCAGGACATTTATAAAAGACATATTCAATCTCATTAAGACCTTCACTGACACGGATGTGGTTGAGGGTTGGCGAAAGATCTACCGTGAACTGGCCTTCATCTCTTGAGGGAAAAACGGGCTGAGAGCCATTGCGGCGATTTAGTATATTGATACTCCACGCTTTTTTTCTGCCGGGATAATCAATGGTGAAGGTCTTCGATAAATGCTTCTTCACTGTCTGGACAGAGTGGGAAACGACATGCCCGTTGCAGTCATAGACGGTGACCATTTGTTTCTTTCTGTAAAAATCTACGGAATCATTCTGAGTTGTCTCTAAGGGCCGGCGATGAAATTCTTCCTGCTGGGTAGAATGGTGCTTTTTCTTATGTTGAGGAAGAAGCAAACCTACTAAAGGAAGGCAACCGGTGAGGGATAAGCCCATTACGAGGTGGAGAGCGTAGGGAATGAATGATTTCATAGGAAGAAACTACCAATGAAGGTTTCCGGATACAACAGGGCGTGTACAAATTATGCCGACTGAAGTATCCGGAATGACTATCTCCCGGCCTGGACGATGTTCCATTTCGAGTTAAAAAACTTCTTCAGGAAGGCCTGAAAGTCCTCATAGGAAGCATTGCGGATGATCTGGTTTTGCTCATGATGGAAATCAAGTCCCAAACCATGAAGAACCGGAATAGAGTAATACTGGGCATAGTCTTCGTTGGTCTGGATCGCGAGCTGGTTCTGACCATCAATCATCGTTTTGATTCTCTCAAAATCTTCCTTACGGATTCCCTTATCACGGAGGTCGTTGATGATGCCAAGAATGGCCTTAATCGCTGCTTCTGTCTTATCGTGACCGGAGCCAATGTAAATGCCCCAGCACCCCGCCTCGAGGGCAGCAACGTGCACTGGAGAGACTGAATAGCAAAGTCCCTGGCGATCGCGGACTTCAACGAAAAGATCAGAACTCTGTCCTGAAAGATGCGTTGTAATCATCTTGAGGAAAATATCCTCTTTCTTCGTCAGTGAATAAGCAGGAGCTCCGATGATGATCTGTGTCTGTTCGCGATCAAATTTCAAATGATCACGTTTCCCACTGAGGGCCTTGATCCTGGCCGGAGCTTTTTTGATTTTCTTTCTTTCTGGAAGATCTTTCACCAATTCTTTTACAGCCGATTCCACGACGTGAAATTCCTGGTCACCACAATAAGTGATGACCATCTCGGAGTTCTTCAAGTGAGAATTGTGAACTTTGAGAAGGGATGTGGGAGTAAAGGTTTTCAGGGTCTCCGGACTACCGGCAAGATCAAGAGAATACGGGTGACCATTGAAAACCATCTTATAAAATGATTTGAAGGCTTGCTTCATGGCATCTTCTTTCTGGTTATCAAGGGCGCGAAGGATGACCTTTTTCTCGTGATCAAAAAATTTCTTCGGAACTTCAGGATGGAAGAGCGTGCCGAAGAAGTGCGAAGTCAGACGTTCATAGTCTTTCGACTGACCATGGAGAGTCAGACCGTAGGCATTTTTCCCGGAGAAGCCATTGAGTGAGGATGACATTGCCTCAAGCTCATTTTTCAGTTTGATGTAATTCATTCCCTTGTATCCATATGTCATGAGGCGCGACAGAAGGTGGTGAATCCCCGCGTTCTTCGAATTCTCAGCTGACTGGGCTCCCTTCATGTAAGCGTGCATGACGAAGGTCGGAGTCATTTCATTCTTACGGTGAATGAATTTGATCCCAGGCTTAATTTCCACCACGGTAACGGAAGGGTCTTGCGGGGAAGTGATTTGTTTTTTTACAACAGACTTCGCTTTGATTGCACCAGAGGCTTTTTTGAATTCTCCCTGCCATTTCAGAAGCTCTTTTTCCAGAGGTGGGAGTTTCGTTCCTTTCGGAGCTTGAAGCGTGAAGTGAGAGTTCTCACGGATAATCTCGAGGAGTCCATTCCACACTTCTTCAGCTGTGGCCGCGCGGATCTTATTAATGAATTCCTCTTCGCAGTGAATATTTCCGGACTGGGCAAACCCATGCCCCAGGCTGAAGGCATACGACTCGATGGATTCGCGTTCGTAAACCTTTGAAGAAATATACTGGTTCTTGATCTTCTGGAGTTCGTGCGGCTCAAAGCCATCTTTCATGGCGCCTTTCAGCGTATCCATGAAAACTTTGCTGACCTTGGAAAGATTCTCCACCGGGAAATTCATCTTGAGCATGTGAGCTCCGCCATCGGCGAAGTACATGGAAGAACCGGCGATACCGTTACAGAGAGACGTTTTTGCTACCAGGGCCTGGTAGAACCGTGACGTTTCACCATGTGCGAGACAATTGATCGCGAGATCCTGGGCAGCCGCTTTGTCGTCATTGTATTTCGGGGCCTGGAAACAAAGAGTGATCGTTGCCTGACGGATATCTTTTTCATGCACGTTGATCGTTGGTTCATTTTTCAGCTTAAAGGTGCCGAACGAAGATTTCTTTCCGTGAGGAAGACGGAAAGAACGAATCTTGTTTTCCAGTGCCGTTTTTTCTTTCAGATCCCCGGCCACAACCAGCATGGCGTTTTCAAGATTGTAGAAATTTTCGCGGAAGCCTTTGATCTGGGCTTGAGTGAAATTTTGAATCGTATCTTCGCGACCAAGGATCGGATGAGCGTACCCACCCTGGAAACTCGTTCCCTGGACCTGGATGAAATTGAACTGCGAAGGATTGTCCATCGCCCGCCGGTATTCTTCGAAGACCACCTGTCTTTCCGCAGGAATTTCCTCTTCACCGAAAAGGGGATTGGCCACCATGTCCAGAAGAATATCAACTGACTTATCGAGAAACGGAGAGGGAGTATTGATGTAGTAACAAGTGTAATCGAATGATGTGAAAGCGTTTACCTCACCACCATAAGACTCAATGTCACGCGCGAGCTGAGGGCCCGGTCTGGTGGGAGTTCCCTTGAAGAACATGTGCTCAAGAAAGTGCGCAATTCCCTGATTGTCTTTTTGTTCAAGCGCCGAGCCAGCGCGAAACCATATCTGTACTGTTCCTGCGGTGGAACCTGGCGAGTGAATGAAGAGCGTATTCAGTTTGTTATCAAGTTCAACCTGGTCAATTTTCATATCTTCCTTATTTGTGGCCTAAAGCTTATGTTCTATTATCTCCACAGAGCTCGTCTTTTAGAAGGAATTTCTCGGAATGACTCAGGTGTCTGGCCTTTATTTACATGTTCCGTTTTGCAAGCACCTTTGCAACTACTGCGATTTCTATAAGCAAAAACTAACGGCGGAGAAAACTCAGTTTGAGGATTTTCATCAGTTTTTAATTTCCAGCTGGGACCGTCATGAATTTCTTATGCGAGAGCAGAAAATGGATTGGGCTCCACTTACATCAGTGTATCTCGGCGGCGGAACTCCCTCCTTGTGGGGTGCGCTGGGGGCAGAATTCTTTCGTGATTTTTACCTGAGTAAACTCCAGCTGGATCAGGCGGAATTCACCATGGAAATTGATCCAGGGACATGGACGCCGGAGATGATTGAAGCCTGGAAGAAAATCGGGCTTAACCGGATTTCCATCGGAACCCAGACCCTCGATGGAAATTTTCTGAAGGTCATGGACCGGATTCACTCACTTGAGGAAACACATTCACTTCTCAGGTACTGCTCGGAAAATAATTGGAATTTCTCGCTCGATTTTCTCCTGGGAATTCCTTATTCACAGGAAAAGAATCGCGACATTATCCATGAGCTCACGGAACTCCTTTCTTATTCACCCACCCACATTAGTCTTTATATTCTGAACGCAAGAAGCAAGTATCCGCTGGTGGAAAGTCTTCCCGACGATGAGTACATCCGCGAAGAATTTCTCAAAGTCAGTGAGTTCCTCCGCAGTCGGGGATTTCATCATTATGAGGTTTCCAATTTTGCTCTTCCGGGTTTTGAATCCCGGCACAATCTCAAATACTGGAGAGGCGAAGCGGTCGCCGCTTTCGGACCCACCGGCACCGGTTTTTTCCCCCAGGGAAAAAAGGCCCTTCGCTACAACTGGAAAGTCATGAGTCCAGATTTTCAACCGGAAGACTTAGGTGAAAATGAGCTTCTGCTGGAGTTCGTCTATCTTTCCCTCAGGACGTCTGAAGGATGGAAACCGACTCATTTAACCCGCGGTCTTGAGCAGGTTTTTCAATCGTGGGAGGCCAAGAATTACGGACAATTTACCGCCGGAAAAATGGTCCTGAATGCGACCGGATTTGTGATGCTCGACTCACTTATGGATGACCTTTTTCGTGAGGGTCTCGCCTAATCCCCCGCGCTATAGTTAACCGGTCAGAAATCACACTCGATTTCGGGGACTTATCCCCGGAGAAAACGCATCTTTTTTTGACCCCCAAACATTGACAGTCATCCAGTTGCTCCCATCTTAGAGGCATAACCTTGAACGTGTGAGTATCGAATGGATCAAAACGAAAACATGAATAAAGACAATCCGGAAACGGAAGAGAAAAAAGCCGAAGGCGAAGCGCAGCCGCAGGCGAAAGACGAAACCAACGGGGCCGTCCCACGGAAAGAAGAAGTCGATTACAAGGCGAAGTATCTTTATATCGCTGCAGAAATGGACAATTTCCGCAGACGGATGGAGCGGGAAAGAGAAAATGACCTGAAATTCGGGAATCAGAAAATTCTGACTGACCTCATTCAGGTGATTGATAATTTCGACCGCACTGTGGATATGCTGAAAAATGATGAAGATCCGAAAGTGAAGAATATCGTGACGGGTCTCAATATGGTCACGAAGCAGTTTCTCGATACTCTCAGTAAGCACGGACTCACGACGATTGAATCAGTAGGTAAAGATTTTGATCCGAACTTTCATGAAGCCCTTGCTCAGGAATACCTGGAAGGCAGAAGGCCGAATGAAGTGATTAAGGAATTCCAGAAAGGCTATAGCCTGAATGGCCGGGTAGTCCGTGCCGCTAAGGTTGTAGTTGCAAGCGATAAACAGTAACAGTTAAAGATACAAGGAGAAATATATGGGAAAAATTATCGGAATCGACTTAGGGACAACTAACTCATGTGTAGCTGTCATGGAAAACGGAACTTATAAAATCGTTCCAAACGCCGAAGGACACAACACAACTCCTTCTATTATTGGTTTTGCCAGTAACGGAGAAAATCTTGTTGGTCAGGTGGCAAAACGTCAGGCCGTTACAAACCCAACGAAAACTCTATTCGGGATCAAGCGCCTTATCGGCCGCAAGTTCACTGATAAAGAAGTTCAGCACTTCCACAAAATTGCCCCGTTCGAAATCTTCGCGAACAAAAACGGAGATGCGTGGGTAAAAGTTGATGGGAAAGAATATTCTGCTCAGGAAATTTCAGCGAAAGTTCTTGAGAAAATGAAGAAAGCTGCTGAAGACTATCTCGGCCAGCCGGTCACAGAAGCTGTTATTACAGTTCCTGCTTACTTCAACGATGCTCAGAGACAGGCAACGAAAGATGCCGGTCGTATCGCGGGCCTTGACGTAAAACGGATTATTAACGAGCCGACAGCTGCTGCTCTTGCTTACGGACTCGATACGAAAAAAGACAAAAACATTGCAGTCTTCGATTTGGGTGGTGGTACGTTCGACGTATCAGTTCTCGAAATCACGTCCGACGGAGTTTTCGAAGTTAAGTCTACCAACGGTGATACATTCCTCGGTGGGGAAGACTTCGATTACCGCATCATCAACTGGATTGCTGAAGAATTTAAGAAAGAATCCGGCATTGATCTCAAGAACGACAAAATGGCGCTTCAGCGATTGAAGGAAGCGGCAGAAAAAGCGAAGCACGAGCTCTCCAGCGTGTCTCAGACGGATATTAACCTTCCGTTCATCACGATGGATGCCACAGGTCCGAAACATTTGAACCTCAATCTCTCGAGAGCGAAGTTCGAATCTCTGATCGGTGACCTCATTGAGAAGCTCATTGCTCCTTGTAAGACTGCAATCAAGGATTCTGGTCTTTCACTCGCTGAGATTCACGAAGTGATTCTCGTCGGTGGGGCGACCCGGATGCCGATCGTTCAGGCAAAAGTTAAAGAGATCTTCGGCAAAGAACCATCAAAAGGTGTGAACCCGGATGAAGTTGTTGCCGCTGGTGCTGCGATCCAGGGTGGTGTCCTTGCCGGAGACGTGAAAGATGTCCTTCTCCTGGACGTGACTCCACTTTCTCTCGGGATTGAGACTCTTGGTGGCGTATTCACGAAGATTATTGAGAAGAACACAACGATTCCTACGAAGAAATCTCAGACGTTCTCGACAGCGGTTGATAACCAGCCTGCAGTTTCGATCCACGTTCTCCAGGGGGAAAGAGAGTTCTCTGCTGATAACAAGACTCTGGGACGCTTTGATCTGACAGGTATCACTCCCGCTCCGCGTGGAGTTCCGCAGATTGAAGTGACCTTCGATATCGACGCTAACGGTATCGTTCACGTGACTTCGACAGACAAAGCGACTGGCAAGTCTCAGAACATCGTGATTACTTCGAACTCAGGTCTTACTGAAGAAGAGATCAAGAAGATGGTTCAGGACGCCGAGAAGAACCGCGAGGCAGACCACAAGCGCCGTGAAGTTGTAGATGCCCGTAACAATTTGGACAGCCTCGTTTTCGCCTCTGAGAAGGGGATGAAAGAAGCCGGAGATAAAGTTCCGGCCGATAAGAAAGCTGAACTTGAAGGAGCCATAAGTGAAGCAAAAACAAAACTCGTCTCTGAATCTCTGGACGAAATTAAAGCAGCGACTGAAAGACTTCAGAACGTCGCTCACAGCCTTGCCCAGTATATGTATGCCCAGCCAGGAGCTGAAGCCGGTCAGAGTGCCGGCCCGGAAACCGCAGGCGCAAAAACGGACAAGAAAGATGATGGAGACGATGTAGTCGACGCTGATTACAAAGAAGTCTAAGATCTCTTAAAACAGTTTTCTCAAAGTGCCTCTAACTCACGTTAGGGGCACTTCTTTATGTGGATGGATCCTTTATGAGTACGAAACGCGATTTATATGAAGTTCTCGGTGTAGCAAGAGGTGCTTCGAAAGAAGAGATCAAAAAGGCTTACCGGAAACTGGCGATGCAACACCATCCCGACAAGAACGCTGGTAACAAAGAATCGGAAGCACTCTTCAAGGAAGCTTCGCACGCAGCAGATATTCTTCTCGATGACAGAAAGAAAAGCATCTACGACCAGACCGGGAACGATGGTTCACAGGGCGGTGGTGGATTCGGCGGCGGCGGATTCCAGGGTCAGGACTTCGGTGATCTCGGCGATATTTTCGGAGATATTTTCGGTGATATCCTGGGTGGTCGCGGAGGCGCTCGTGGCGGTGGAAGAAGAGGCGGCAGGCGTGTTGTAGCCGGTGATGATCTTCAGACTGACATGACTGTGACTTTTGAAGAAGCAGCTTTCGGTGTGGAAAAAGAAATCAATATCACGCGCTCATGTCAGTGCGAAACCTGTCAGGGAACTGGTGCCAAGAAAGGCTCGGGTCCAGTGACCTGTGATATGTGCCAGGGTCACGGAGAAGTCAGACGCCAACAGGGGTTCTTCACGATTGCTCAGCCGTGTCCGAAATGTCACGGCCAGGGTCAGATGATTAAAGACCCGTGTGAAACTTGTCACGGTCGTGGAAGAAATAAAAAACGTGAAAAACTCAGTGTGAAAGTCCCGGCCGGAATTGATGAAGGCCAGCGCCTGAAACTTTCCGGACAAGGTGATGCCGGAATGAACGGCGGACCTGCGGGCGACTTATATGTTCTCGTTCAGATGCAGGAGCACGAGTTCTTCAAGCGTGATGAA
>CANGAC010000073.1 GCA_947451425.1 Bacteriovoracaceae bacterium
CCCTCTCCTTTTCTTACGAAGAAAGAACCGAGCAGGAATGGAAAGGTTATCCTCAGTATCTTCCGAAGGGTACGCATAAGATCACTCTCATCGTGAGACTGAATCAAGCCGGGAACTTTGAAGTTCCCGGGGCAGAAGCCCTCGCACTCTATAGCCCGGAAGTCTTTGGACGTCTTCCGCACTGGAACATGGTGATCAAGGAATGAGATTTCTCTTTCTCCTTCTGATTCTTGTTTCCTGCGGAAAGATCCCTTCACTGGCCGAAGTGAAGAAGCTCCATCCTTCATCGTATCTTCTGATTGAAGATACCAATGAAGAAGTCATCCATGAGACGCGGGTGAATTTTAAAAAGAACCGCCGGCAGTGGATGACACTGAAGGAATTGGGAGCCGAGCTCCCCAAAGAAGTCGTGAGGCACGAAGATAAAAGATTCTGGGGACATCCGGGAGTCGATCTTCTCGCGATCCTCGGGGCCATGAGGGACTATCCCTCTCGCGGCGGAAGTACGATCAGCATGCAGCTCGCGAAGCTCATCACCGGAAAGCATGAAACCAGAAGCTGGAAAGGAAAACTTCGCCAGATGAATGAGGCAATAGCACTGGAAAACAGCTGGAGTAAAAAGGAAATTCTTGAGGCGTATCTTAATCTCGTGAGCTTTCGCGGAGAGCTTGAGGGAATTCCCGCCGCAAGCCTGAGTATTTTTCATAAATATCCCCGGGGGCTTTCGAAAGAAGAGAGGGCCGTCCTTCTCGCGATGATTCCCTCGCCATCACAGAGCGAAGATAAACTTTTTACACGAAGCTGCGCCTACCAGGAAAAGAAAAACTGTGAAGGCCTGAGATCGGTCGTTGCGGAAGCGCATTCCTCCCACGATGAAGAATTAGTTTCCCTTGCTCCTCATGTCGCGGGAAAGTTCCGGAGATCCGGAAAAGAAGTCATCCGGACGACGCTGAAAAAGAATTTTCAGGAGAGAGCGACGCAGCTCCTGAAGGGCCACCTGACACTTTTAAAGAAACAGAATGTGAGTGACGGCGCCGTGCTTATCGTCGAGAGAGATTCCGGAAAGGTTCTCGCTTACGTCGGATCATCCGGAGAGCTTTCCGATTCCCCGCACGTTGATCATGTCCTTTCTCTCCGCCAGGCGGGATCGACCCTGAAGCCTTTTCTTTACGCCCAGGCCATTTCTAAAAAGTTCATCACAATGAACACACTCCTGAAAGATGAACCCTTCACCGTCACCCGCGAAGGCCTCACCTATCAGCCGGAAAATTACCAGAAAAGTTTTACGATGAAAGATGTTCCGGCAAAAATCGCCCTGGGATCATCTCTCAATATTCCCGCGATCAGAGTGATTGATTATCTCACGCCGGCCTCTTTTCATTCTTTTCTGAGTGACCTCGGTTTCCGGGAACTTCAGGAGGCAGACTTCTATGGCCACTCCATGGCGCTGGGATCTGTCGACGTCACTCTCTGGGATCTGGTCAGCGCTTACCGGACACTCTCCAATTCCGGAAGGAAGAGTGATCTTCTCCTTGTAGAGAATGTCCCGAAGGAAACTCAGGTTCCGTATCTCAATCAGGAAGTCTCATTTATCATTTCGCATATCCTCTCGGAAAAAGAAAATCGCCACCTCACTTTCGGATTCCAGAGTTCTCTCACTACCGAATCCTGGAGTGCGGTGAAAACCGGAACGAGCAAAGATATGAGAGACAACTGGTGCGTGGGCTATACGGATCGCTTCGTGATCGGAGTCTGGGTCGGTAACAGTTCCGGAACTCCCATGTGGAACGTGACGGGAATCAGCGGAGCGGCTCCCTTGTTTGCCCAGCTGATGAATGAACTCCACCGGAAAAATCCCAGTCGTGCGCCCGTGCCTCCGGCTGATCTCGTCGTGAAGGCCGGCAATTATTATCTCGCAGGCACTGAACCGGGTGACAGGGATCTGAAACTTACCGAGCAGCACGTGAAGAGAATTATCTTTCCTCAGAACGGTGCGCAGTTTGCCTATGATCCCGAGATCCCCGCCGACAAACAACGCATCCACTTTACCAGCGGAGCTAAAACCGCACTCTGGAAACTCAACGGCAGGAAACTTTCACGCCATGATCTTGAAAGAGGATTTCTTCCTCTGACAAAAGGGAAATATCATCTCGAACTCTGGGAAGAGAGACTTCTGGATCAGGTGAATTTTTATGTGAAGGCAGGGAAAGTGGAAGACCCCGTCAGGAAGAGAAGATAATCCTGCGACCCATTTCCGGATGAGACTGGAAAAATTCTCTGAACTCTTCATGAGTCCTGTTTCCCGAAATTTTTCCGATGGGAGCAAACCCCACTGGAATCTCTTTCAGGGAAATCTTTTTCCCATAATGATTTTCCAGCCATTCAAGAAAGGGAGCAGGACTTTCGATAACTTTCTCTGTGATGAAGGAGAGAAAGACATCGGAAGACAATTCTGTCTGAGGAACAGGTTCCACCGGATAATTATTGAGCCAGACCGAGATGTAACTTTCTCCGATGTGACAGTAATTCAGATAGAGGTAACCCCACTGGCGCTCAGGATGAAAGAGAGCGTACTCCGCGGGTTCAATTTTCATCTTGATTTCCCCAAGACTGTGCCGGGAGTTCACAAGGAATTCGTTACCCATGTAGCTGCTTTCGATCTGATGAATGCTCGTGTTGAGTGTCCTGAGCTGGGCGCCCATTTCCGGATCAGCGATTCCTTTATCGCCGAAGGCGTCGTGATACGCCTTCTCAAAAAATACGTGCGCGAGATTCAGAAAATTCTGGTCCGCTGATGGTTTCAGAGACCTGAACTCCGTAAAAATATCTTCACGATAAATTTCCGGAAATTTTGGTGTGAGATAAGAAAGGCTGGCCGCAATTCTTGAGACCAGTTCAGCAACCGGAATGATATTCCCCCCATGAATCGTGAGATCAGGAAGGTAACTTGCTCCGAGGAGGTAAGTTTTTTTAACTAAGGATTGCCACTTGTTCGCAAGCGAGTGATCGAGAAGTTCGTAGTCCAGATAATCTTCTTTTCCATCTGCCGTCAGAAAAGGAATCCGTACTAGTCCCATCCCAGAACCTGGTAGCCTTTCTCGCCGAGGCAGTGATTCACATACCGGTGCTTCAGCTCATCGGGAGTGATCGCCGTTCCCGCAGCTCCGCCAGCTGCTCCGATCGCTCCTCCACGGGCGAGGCCACTTCCGATATTTCCTGTGAAGGCGCCGAAGACTGCTCCCATGGCGGCCCCCACCACGGCACCCCCACCGGCCCCCTTCGCAATTCTTTTTGCCTCAGAAGTTTCCATGTAGGCGTCGGCGTCAGCGACACATTGATCGATGTCTTTGGCGGCCGCTTCTTTTCCGACGGATTTTAACTTCTCATTGGGATAGAGCTTGGGACGTGACGAACACGAGGCAAGAGTCAGCATCAGGAGAAGCATGGATGTTATTTTCATGACTCTATTTTATCAGGATGAGGCGTCTAGGCAAAGAGGTGGTGTTTAGGGAACAATAGCTGAGAAAACGGAGTGACTATGCAACTGACCTCAGAAACGATTACCGCCCTTCTCACCTTGACGGCCCTTGAGACTGTTCTGGGGATTGATAATATTATCTTCATCGCCATTCTGGTTGCTAAGCTCCCGCAAGAGCATCAAAAACGCATCCGGAATCTCGGGATTGGGCTGGCCCTGGTTATCCGGATCGGATTACTTTTTTCCATCAGCTGGATCATGACTCTCAAAGAGCCTTTGTTTTCAGTCATGGGACAATCCTTTTCCGGACGCGATCTGATTCTTCTCGGTGGAGGATTGTTCCTCATTGCGAAGTCTACGTTTGAGATTCATCACAAGGTCGAGGGCGATCCGGAAGTTCACCTTCACCATGCCGAAGGAAAGAAAAAAGGTGTCAGTCCCTCGCTTATGCTGGGCCAGATCCTGGTGCTCGATATTGTCTTTTCTCTGGATTCCGTGATCACGGCCGTCGGTATGGCGTCGGAAGTTTCGATCATGGTGATTGCGATGGTGATCTCGATGCTCATCATGCTCGTCTCAAGCGGAAGCATCAGTGGCTTCGTCGACAGACATCCCACGATCAAAATCCTGGCACTTTCGTTTCTGCTCTTAATTGGTGTGATGCTTGTCGGAGAAAGTTTTGGCGCTCATATCTCCAAAGGCTATATCTACTTTGCGATGACGTTTTCGTTAGTCGTTGAGATGCTCAACATGCGCTACCGGAAGAAGAGTTCGGCTTCTATTGGTATTCTTTCGGAAAAAGATCGGCATTAAGAAAACGAAGAACCTGAAGGACCTTGGCGAGGTGAAGATTTTCATCTCCGCCTTCAAGGCGTTTTAAGAATGCGAGACCCACACCAGCGCCCTTCGCGAGGCACTCCTGAGTGATTCCCTGTTGTTTTCTTTTTTTTCTGACGAAATAGGCAACGGCCCCTAATTCTTTTTCGATCTCTGCATTGGTACGCCGGATAACTTCCATGTTATGCCCTCTCTAGTACCTATTCTATGTTCATTCGGATTTTGTGCAAGAAGAAGAAGGGCACCGATGAAAATCGGTGCCCTGCGAGATAACTAATTAATCTGCGAATTCTGAGTGTTCAGCGGTTTCTGTGGCATCCATCGGGCGATCTTCCGGCTCAATCAAGGCCGAGTAGTCGACCTTCTGATCCTTAGGGACAATGCGCTTGTTGTAGAAGTTGATTTCTGGTTCTACAGAAGGTGAAGTTGCTGTTGGAGTGCGTGTAGTTCTTGTTTCAAACGACTGAAGGAAGGCCACCATCGCAGCGTCTTTTTTCCCGCGCATGATCGACATCGCAGACATGCCCCTACCGTCTTTTTTGGCGAAGTCAGCTTTCTGTTCTTTCCAGTAAGAGAGCATCGGAAGGCAATCCGCACCTGCTGCAATAGTCATCGGAGTTGAGCCGTCTTTTGCTTTTGTATCCCAGTTGAGCTTTTTATCTTTGTGAAGAATGTCGGTGAGCTTGAAAGCACACCCTGAGCTTGCCATGTGAAGAAGGGTCATGCCGTTTTTCCCATAGGTGGCCGTCAGATCCGGATTTTCTTTCATGAGAAGAGTGAAGAGTTCAGCGTTATTTTTCTGAACCGCGAGAACCATGATGTCATCGGTTCCGTCTTTTTTCTGAGTCATGAAAGCGATCTTATTATCCTGAAGATATTTAATGAAATTCACGCGCTCAAAGTACGCAAGACCTTCGGCGACAGTGAGTTTTTTTCCGTCAATGACCGGAAGAAACGCTGAAAGATCGCCGCCGTTTTTTACCCAGGATTCAAACGCCGTCTGGTCATTCTTAATGAGGGCCAGCAGGGCATCATCTGTGCCGGTACGGACGGCAGTCGTTTTAGAAAATTGCCAGAAACTTCCAACGCTCAGAACGCCGACAAAAAATGTAGCAGCAATGAGATGTTTCTTATTCATGAGACCTCCGGGAAATAAAAGAGAGAGTTCATTTCTTATCGGCTCAATGGCATAAATTTTTGAGAAATCCTGGGTTTTTATGAAATCCTCCTTTCTGAACTGCCAACCAAAACCGAAGTCTTCCAGAAGACCTGCCCAATAGATTTGGCACCGGGAGCTTTTAGGATAGAATAACCCTATGACAATGTTACTCGGAATACTCCTGGCCTTCTTTTCCGCCTCACTCTGGGCCAGCCCGGCGGAAGAAAGAGAGGAAACCCGTATTCCCATCCTCGACTCGGCCGAAGAATTTTTCGGCCATCGGGTGAATCACCTCGCCAACGACTTTGACTCCTTCTTTGCGACAGAACGAGCGGATGATGAATTAGGAAGAACCCGTCTTCGCGTGCGCGATGGCTACACCATTTCTGAGCGTGCCGCTGCAAACAATGATGTTCAGCTACGCTTCAACCTGCGCCTTCCTCACCTTGAGCAAAAGTTTAAGTTCAATCAGGAAGCTAAAAAGAAGGCCAAGCACGGAAAGAAAGAAACTCCCGAAGAAAGGGCCAAGCGCGAAGCTGAGTACCAGAAAAGAAACCGCGTTGATGAAAGATGGCTCTTCAACGGAGATACCGGGGTCAATGCTTCTATTCATCCCAGCATCACAGTCCGTGGTCGTATCCGGAAAAGTAAGGAAACAGGAACTCTCATTCATCGCTTCGTCCAGGAAGCGACCTGGATCAGCACCCGCGACGGATTTCGCAATCGGACCTCACTCTCCACCGATCACAGTTTTGATCAGACTCATCTCTTTCGTTTTAACAACGTCGCTGACTGGCAGATCAGTAAAAAAACCTTTACCACCGGACACGGGCCAGCCCTTCTTCACAGGATTTCAGATTTTGAAGCGATGTCTTATAGTTTTACGATGGCAACAGTTGTGACTGGCGGCCTCTGGTACGTGACAAATTACCAGCTGGCCCCGACGTACCGGAGAAACCTTTACCGTGAACTTCTCTATCTTGATTTTACACCCGGGCTCAATTTCCCGAAGGAATGGTCATTCAGAAGAACGCCGTTCATCTTCATTCAGCTCGAATTACTTTTTGGCGGCGGAACCTAAATTCTGAAAGGTTGCTGACCCGTTCTCGCCGGACAGCTCTGATTAATCGCCTGAACAAATTGCGCATCACTTGTAGAAATGAGCTGTCCTCTCACATCAAAAAGCTGAGCACGGGGAATGGTACAAGATCTTCCTCCCTGCTTAACTTCTGCACTCACAGAGGAAATAGTAGGCTCTTCAAAGCGATGATTCAGGCGGATGCTGATGCCCGTTCCGGTGTATTGAACATTGGGGGGAGTTCTTCTGAACCGGTCTGTCGTCAGATCAATCGGACCTTCTCTCAAAGCACCACTCTTAATGGCACCGGTTCTCTTATCAAAGACAACCTGCTCGCCGGTCGACATCTTCACGAAAACATCTTCGCCACGGGTTTCGACTTGCGGGATATTTTTTCGGGGGAGAAGAAATATTTTCGACTTCATATCATGGGAATCCGGACCCCCCGCGAGGTCTTCAAGTCTCAGGTAGGTTTCGTTGAGCGCTCCGTTCCTGCTGACGAATTCAATAGAGCGTTCGACCGGACCACCATCCGGATACAATGAGCGCGCATTACCGATGTAAGGATGCCCGGCCTTGGCACGGACCATGATCCCGCCCGGGTACTCTTTGTTATCTCTCGTGCAGTCGACGACGGTGCTAAGACTATATCCATCGCGGGGAGAATTTCCTCCGCACGCCACCGGAATTCCGGAACGGACTGAAGTGAAAGCGGGTGATGGAAGATCCGGGCAATCCTGCTGGTTCAGGGACCTCACCACGTCTTCAATTTCAGACATTCGTCTCGCACTCTCCGTGAGAGTCTGTCCGAAAGACGAAAGAGAAACAGCGATCATCAGGAGATATACCGGCATAGGGAATCCTTTGAGTATCCTTGTCGGATAAACTCCCTAAAAACTTGAATCTCTTAGAAACTAAAAGGACGAGGACATTCCCGATTCAGGACTTCGAGAAGCTCGTCATCACTTTTTGAAAGGAGCTTTCCGTCTTTATTGAAAAGCTTTCCACGAGAAACCTGGCATCTATTTTCTTTCTGCCGGATCTCGGCGAAGTCGGAGGCGATAGTAGGTTCTTCGTAGCGGTGATTCAGGCGGATACTGATGAACTCACCGGCATAATGAACATTAGGTTCTGCTCTCTTCATGCGATCAGAACGAAGATCAAGCGGGCCCTCTTTCAGGACGCCGCCTTTGATAGCCCCGGACTCTTCATCGAAGTTCACTTTCTCTCCCGTTGGAAGAGTGAGTTCCACTTCATTGCCAGCCACGTTCACCTGTGGGAGCTCGACTCTGGGAAGAAGAAAGATGACTGATTTTAAATCATGCGAATCAGGGCCACCGGCGAAGTCGATAATATACAGGTAAGTTTCATTGAGAGAGTGGTTTCTCGAGATCATATCAATTGAGCGCGCCGGCTTTCCTCGTCCATAGGGAGAGCGAACACCGGAAGTGTATGGGTGACCAGGCTTACTTCTGAAACCATATCCGGCGAAGATCCGGGAGTCTTTTGAATAGTCCTCTTTGCAGTCGAAGATATAACGGTCTTCGTAACCATCCTGCTCCTGACTTACGCCACACACTCTTTTAATTCCTGTCTCAAGGCGAGGATAGGGACTTGGTTTTTTTTCTTTCTTTTTTTCCACCGGAAGTTGCGAGCAGGAGGCGATGAACAAAGTTAAGAGTAAGACTTTCATAGCGTTAGGCCCTTTTCATAAATACCCGACTAAAAAACTTCAGGCTTTTGAATTATCTTCCGATGAGGGAAGTAATAACAGGAGATTCCCTCATGCGTATACTTGCAGTCGTTCTATTCTCATCATTGTTCGCCGCTTGTTCAACTCACAATGCTCAAAAGACTGTCGCTAAAGACAAGTTGATTCGCGGCTCAGTGATAACGTTTGAAAAAAGAATGACGCTTGAGAATCCCTACAAGGCGCTCCCCTACCGCAAAGGTTCAAGGCACCAGGTGAAGAGTATTAACCTCGCCATCGTGAAAAAAGCTGATGTTGCCACACCAGCTCAGGCAGGAAGAAGCATCGCGAGTTCCTGCGAGTATGTAAAATTCTGCAAGCTCAATGTTCCTCATCTTAAACCGAAAGAGAATGCCGAAGTCGCGGGCAGTTACACGGTTCTTGCTGACGGAATCATGACCAATAACCATATCAAATCCTGGACACTGGTGAACTCTGATGGCGAAGAGATCAAGCTCACCTGCGGAGTTCAGTCGAAAACTCAGGACACGAACTGCAAGCAGAAGCTCACGAAGCTTCACATTAAAAACATGGGTTCTTTCATTGAGAATCTGATGGATGTGAAAGTCGCAGCGGCAAAATAAAACAATAAAAAAAAGCCCCGCTTTCGCGGGGATTTTTCGTTTTCAGGGCTTATTTACAATCAACTCCGGCCTTGAAGGCCTGTTCAATCGAAAGCGGAAATCCTCCGTTCATATTCACAAACATCGCCGACTTCGCACTCACTTTATCCAGCGAAACTGTTGTTGGTTCAGAACCAAGAACGATCCCGCCATCTGAGCCAACTGAAGTCGAGATATCGATCGTCTCAATCTTCACCGGCTTTCTCATCATCTGCGAGCTCATAGATCCGAACTGAGACTGTTGAGAAACATTGATGGTCACTTCAGCTTTCTTTGTTTTTCCTGAGCAGTTAATCACATTCGCCAGGGCCTGAGAGCAGCTCAGATCCTTTTTCTGGAAACTGATCACAACTCCGATTTTCGAATTTTCATTTCCTGCTCCCGCCACGAGAACTTTTTCTTCCGGAGTCATGGCGATGTCACTGGATTCGATCGTCACGGTCTTATTGTCGATCACGAGCTTTGAGCCCGCCTTCACGCAATTAATCGAAGTATCAGCAGAGAACGACTGAAAAGATGCGAGCATCATCCCAGCGATCAAAAGATTTTTCATTTCTTACTCCTGGCAGTTCAGCTGATAAACGTAGTCACTGATGACCATGAAGTTACCGCCTGAATACGTATTAAAGTTTACAAGGACTGATTCGTTTTTCACTTTCCCTTTAAGAACGACGACTCCTGACTGATCAACGTCCCTGGATCCTTTGATCGCCTGACGGATCGCCCAGCTGGCAGCAGCAGAATCTTTAAGCTTCATGCCGTTTTTTGTGATGTCCTTGATCTCCGCACTGACTTCAGTATCTTCGCCATCGCTGTAGAGAGTGACGGTGATTTTTTTATTATCGTCTTTCACTTCAAGGTCACGACCGTGGTGTTCAAACGACGGGCAATTCCCGATGACTCCAGCGCGGGCAGAGGCCACAGTAAGAGATAAAAGAAGGGCGAAAGTAAGATACTTCATAGAAACTCCGGTTAAGTTGATGCCGGTATCTTGACCTGAATTTCGTTTCATTTGGGAGGGAGAGAAGAACTTTCAGAGCGGGTGTCGAAAGTTTAGACAGTGAGAAATAAAAAAAGGCTCCCGAAGGAGCCTCTTTTTTTAAGAATTAAAGAAGAGCGATAAGAGGCGCAATCAGGAGAGACACGACCGACATCACCTTGATGAGAATCGCCACACCCGGACCGGAAGTATCCTTGAACGGATCTCCGACCATGTCACCAACGACAGCTGCTTTGTGAACGTCCGTTCCCTTCTTCTCACCAGCGAGCTTACCTTTCTCGATGTATTTTTTAGCGTTATCCCAGGCCCCACCGGCGTTTGCCATGAAGAGAGACATGGTCGCACCTACAGCGAGCGCACCGGCCAGAAGTCCCGCGAGTGAAGCAGGTCCCATGAAGAATCCAACGAGAACCGGAGCGAAGATCGCGAGACATCCAGGAAGGATCATTTCACGAAGTGCGGCAGCAGTAGCGATATCCACAATCTTTTTCGGTTCAGGTTCAGCTTTAAGTTCCATCAGTCCTGGAATCTCTCTGAACTGACGGCCGATTTCCACAACGATCGCACCAGCGGCCTTACCTACTGCGAGCATTGTTGTTGAACCAACAAGGAACGGAAGGATCGAACCGAGGAGGATACCGATGAGGATTTTCGGATCAGTAAGAACGAGTTCAACAGCGCCAAGTCCAGCGAGTGAACGGACGTGGTTGATTTCGATGTTATAAGCAGAGAAGAGAGCGAGAACTGTGAGGATCGCAGAACCGATCGCGTATCCCTTACCGATAGCTGCAGTCGTGTTACCAACGGTATCGAGTTCATCCGTGATCGCACGAACTTCAGGTCCAAGCCCTGACATTTCCGAAATCCCACCGGCGTTGTCTGAGATCGGGCCGTAAGCATCAACCGTCATCACAACTGCTGTACCACCGAGCATTCCGACTGCTGAAAGAGCAATTCCGTAAAGGCCGAGATATTTATTCGCGAGGAAAGCAACAACCGCAACGATGATCATCGGGATCGCTGTTGATTCCATTCCTACTGCGAGACCTTGAATCACGTTTGTACCAGCACCAGTTCTTGATGCTTCAGCAATGCGTGAAACCGGGCCCATCGACGTATAATAATCAGTAATGAGACCAATGAATGTTCCACCGAGAGCACCAACGAACATAATGATTGTTACGTCCTGAGTGATCCCGAGAGATTTCATGATGACGTAAGAAGCAACCGCGAGAACCAGCGGTGGCATGATGAGGGCCATACGAAGAACTTTCGCCGGATCCTGATTCTTAAGCATCCGAGCGATGAAGATACAGAGAATAGATACGATGAGACCAACCGCTGAAAGAACGAGTGGAAGTCCAACCGCAACGATCTTATTCATGCCGGCGTCCTGGAAACCTTCAACAGTCAGGAGCATCGGAAGAGCAGACGAAGTGATCGCAATCGCCATCGCTGCAACAATCGCCGCAACCATGGATTCATAAATATCTGCGCCCATACCTGCGACGTCACCAACGTTATCACCGACGTTATCTGCGATAACACCCGGGTTCCGTGGATCATCTTCTGGAATATTCTCAATCACTTTACCAGCGATATCGGAACCAACGTCCGCAGCTTTTGTATAGATACCACCGCCGATACGAGCGAAAAGCGCGATCGATGAAGCACCAACGGCAAATGAGTGAAGGACTGTCGAAAGAACTCTGTCTTCAGAATCTTTGAACACGAGATAAAGAACTCCGAGACCAATGGCGCCGAGACCGGCAACCGAAAGACCCATCACTGCACCACCATCAAGAGCAGTGAGAAGTGCGTTTGCTCTGGAACCTTCGCGCGCTGACTGAGTTGTCTTCACGTTGGCGTAAGTCGCTGCTTTCATCCCGACAAATCCTGCGAGGAGAGAAAGGAAAGCTCCGAGAACAAATGAGCCGGCAGCAAGGCCACCGAGTCCGTAACCGATAAGAGCGGCCACGACCACACCGTAAACGGCGAGGACTTTGTACTGTCTCATAAGGAAGGCCATCGATCCTTCACGGATGTAACCACCGATGCGTTCCATGGTTTCGTTTCCTTTTCCAAGTCCGAGGATGCGGAAATAGAAAAAGCCGGCGATCGCGAGGGCGAGTACACCGAAGATCACGGGGGTTTTAATCCACGTCAGCCAAGATTCCATCATGAGAGATCTCCCTATGTGTGATGAATGAAGAATAATAAAAATTTGAGTACAGAGTTTTGTACTAAAAATGACAGGTATCGTAAACGTAAATGGCTGCTTAAATAGGGATTTCGGTACGCGTCATTAAGCTTTTTGGCCTAAATCATCCGGTCAAATTCCGCATAATCTATGTGCCGGACGCCATCGGGCTGAACTTCCACCATGTCGGCCCAGCGTTTCCCCGTCACGATGTCATTCAACTGATACATCTGAGTCGCGTGAACCGTCTGACCGAAAGTGCTGTCCGTGCCCACAACCGTCACGATGATCTCACCCTTGAGGGATTCACCCTGGAGCATCGGATAGAGAGGACTTTCTTCATCTACAGGATGCATGAGGCTCATGCTCATGGAGAAAATTGGAACCCGCGAACGGATGAGTTTCAGATCGAGGAATCTTCGCATCACCTGGCCCTCTTTCGTCAGTGTATCGAGAAGAAGATTCACGTGAACTTTTGAATCAATCAGTTGGTTCTCACGGATGTTAATAATCCGGAATGAAAGAGTGGGAACTCCTTCGAAGTCGTGGAGAATGAGTTTTTCCGTGAATTCAATTTTCGAATGCGGACGGGCAAACTTTGCGAAGAAAAAACCCGCCATAATCGCTGTCGTGACCACACCGATGGCAGCTTCAATCGTCACGATAATGTGAGAGAACAAAGATCCCGGTGACCAGTGGCCGTAGCCGATGGTGGCAAACGTCTCGACGCTGAAAAAGAAACACGTAAGCCACGTGCTGTCTGACTCAGGAAGTGAAGCGGGATCCAACCAGAAAAGTGTACCAAAAAAGGCGTTCAGAAGGATGAACACCGCAAAGAAGACTGCAATGGTCTTCGCCCAGCTCAGAGTGAGAAGTGTGTGATAATAATCCCGGCGAATGCTCCGGGGGATATTCTTTCTGACGACAACGACACCACCGCGACGGGACATATTGCTCTCTTGAAGAGGTTCGAGTAGTTTCATTTTCATGTCGGTCACAAACAGACGTCAAACTTTAATTGAGAAAATGGATGAGGCCGAAGCTCAGGGTGTAAGTTGCATGGGTTGCGCCGGTACTTGCTGCACCTATGAAGCCAATTCCATGATGGTCACACCACTTGAAGCGATCGAACTGCTTCAGTACCTGCGCGAAAATTCTCTCGCCGATGAACCCCTGCGGGCCAGACTTTTAGAAACGGTAAAAACTTATCGCCTCGATCACGCTCCCGGAGACGGGAAGCGCTCTTACCTTCGGAAGACCTATACTTGTACATTTTTTGGATTCAAAGAATTAGGCTGTCCCCTTCCGCGCGAAGTGAAGCCTTACGGATGTCTCGCGTTCAATACTCATCACAAAGAAAAGAAGGCTGACGAGAATTGTTATTCCGATAAAGAGCTTCTGGCGAAAATTGATGATGAGCAGGCGAACGCTGAGGTGAAAGCGAAATTCGGAATTCTTTGGGATAAGAGTCCCCTTCCGACGGCGCTGCTGGATTTATGGAATAAAAAATTTGATAAAAACGAGGTCCCTTAGCCGAAGAACTTATTACAGGGTGTACCATCCGAGTGGTACACTTTGACTTCCTCTCCCCAGTTTTTTTGTAAGTACGGGTTATACGAGTCCGTAACCGAG
>CANGAC010000074.1 GCA_947451425.1 Bacteriovoracaceae bacterium
CCTGGATCTGAGAGCAGAGCTCCCGCGTGGGTGCAAGGATCAGGACTTTCGGCGTGTTCTTTTTTTCTGAGGGAAGAAGCAAACGGTCAAGGATCGGCAGACAAAACGCCGCCGTCTTTCCGGTCCCGGTCTGGGCGATTCCTAAGACGTCACGGCCTTCGAGAATAGTCGGAATGGCCTTCAACTGAATCGGTGTGGGATGGTCATAACCCAAATGGCCCAGATTACTGAGAAGAACCGGATTAAGTCTGAGATCAGAGAATGTACTCATGGGGGAGAATTATCACTAAACAAGTCCCAAGTATATGAAAACGCAAAATCCCCACCAACTCTTACCTTTAAGGAATCTAAATTAACTGCTAGGGTCATGGAATTATTTTTAATAAAGGACACCAATTTGAACCTCGAATCAAATTCTGCCACTTTACAGTTCCGGCCCATCCCGACTCAGATTGAAACCCGTCACGTGATGCCGGTATCGGAACTCAAAGCACTCACGTTCTATCAGCAGGAATTAAAAAAACACCTTCACGAATCTGTGTTCAAAAGAACGCCGGGCCGTGCCCTTTATTTCGTGAGCTTTCTTTCTCTCAATATCGCCCTCATTTACTGTGTCGTCGCCTTCGATCCAGCCTGGTACCTGAAACTTTTAGCAGGACTTGTGATCGGCCAGCTCAATGCGAGTCTGGGATTTTTTGCGCATGAAACGCTCCACGGATCTATCTTCAAGAACCGCTTCCTCCAGGACTTCATCGGAAGCGTGGGACTTGCTCCCTACATGGTGTCGGTAACCTACTGGCGCTTCTGGCAGAGCACGCTCCACCACGGAAACACGCAGCTCATCTATAAGGATCCGGATGCGTTCCCCACACTGTCGGTTTACAAGAGAAGTAAGCTCATGCGGTTTATCTTCGAGCTCTCACCCGGTTCAAAGAATCCCCTGAGCTATCTGTATTTCTTCTACTGGTTTTCTTTCCAGTCGATCTTAAACCAGGTCTCCCTTCGCTTTAAGAATAAGATGTGGGCGAACATGGATCACCGACGCGTGACCATGGAATTTCTTTTCTCCGTCGCTCTCGTCTCGAGCTATATCTACTTCGTAGGATCATCGAACTTCCTGTGGCTGGTAGCGATCCCGTTTGCGATCCAGAACTACTCGATCCTGAGTTACATCTCCACCAATCACAATATTTCTCCGCTCACAAAGATCAATGACCCGCTCGAGAATTCTCTGACGGTCACGACGAACCGGTTCTGGGATTTCGTTCACCTGAATTTTGGTTACCATGTTGAACACCACCTTTTCCCGAGAGTCTCCTGCCGGCACGCGAAGAAGATTCACCTACTCTTGAAAGAACTCTATCCGGAAAAATACAAGCACATGCCGAAGGCAAAGGCCCTTCGCCTTTTGTATCAGACACCGCGGATTTATAAGAACTCAACTGAGCTCGTTCATCCGAAATCGCTCGAAACATTCCCGACCATTTAAAAAGTATATTTCAAACCGCTCGAGGCCCCGATCACACGGGTCCCGAGCATTTGTTCTGCCTGAACATAGGCGTGAAGCCCGAGCGGAAGATCCAGCTGGAATCCCCCGAACACCCGATACGTGACACTTCTTACGGTTGAGCGGGAGTTGAAATTGGCGCGGGCCTCGACCTGTGGAAGCACCGTCTCGCTGACACAGATCCCGCTGGAACACGCGAGTCCCGTCACATCACCCTTCAGATTCCCTTTCCCGACGGAACGGCCAAAGTTGAAGTCCGTTCCGAATCCCGTATAAAAACTCATGACTTTCAGGAAGAGAAAACTCGTCGAGAGTTCGAGCGGAAGGGAGTGCGTTTCCGTCCTCACCTCATACTCAGGAGTTCCGACCAGTCTTCCGCTCAAAACTCCGGAGCCACCGGTATCAAGTTCCAGTGGTTCATCGAGCTTGGTCGAAAGAGTTACGCGATTGGAATTATATTCGTAGCCGGTGTGAAGCTTGAGGCCCCCCCAACCAAACCACTCCGATCCCTTTTTCTCCACGAGATCATAGCGAAGATGAACACCGAGATTGGTGGAGTCGATGTCGCCCGCGATATCAAAATCTCCCGGAATGATTTCCTTGTGCATGAATGTTCCTAAGTTCACGTAGCCCATGAGTTTCGGATCCAGCCGGTAACCGAGAGTCACACTCGACGCTCCGGCGGCTCCACTGATCTGATCTTTGATCGCGACATTTTTTTCGTTATCAATCGCTGCACCAAGGCCCAGGGAGATGGAGAATTTCTTCGGATCATCCACGTAATCGGTCCCGAGTCCTTTGGACGCGAGGACCGAAGCATTCGCGGTTCCGGAATTCACGCGGGAGGGATTGAGAATGGGTTGATCAGCATTGAGTTTGTTTTCCTCACCCTGAAGGTAGAAATCGAGCGAGTCTTTCAGTGGCTGAAAGGATGTGAGCCAGCCGTAGTCAGTCACTCTGAGTTCCACCGGCCGGGCGTAGAGGACAGGAAGAAAAAAAAGTGAAGCGAAAAGGAGAAGGAAAAATTTCATCACGGCTGTCCCGTCACCTGTGTCAGTTCACCACAGGCAATGGGGAGCGTTTCATCGTCATCCGTTCCCAGAACAAGGATCACCCGATTTTCCAGATCATAGGTCACACCGGGGCCCAGTTCGGCGAGAAGACGCGAGCGCGAAGCGGACTCTCTGTAAACATAGGCCTTGAGAAATCCCCCATTGGGATAGCGCTCTTCACTGTTATTATCGAGGTCATTATCAAGGGGGATGAGAATCTTCCCAGCCACGGCTTCTGCTTCAGCAAGGGAGATGATTCCATTGTGATCAATATCGGCCCGCAGATCCGGACAGTCTTTCCCGGTCCGGATGTGTTGCGGGTGAATGGCAGCGGGAACATTCTGAAGTCCCAGGTTCACCTGAAAAGTATCTCCCACCAGGCGGACGACCGCTTGCCCTTCGGCGCGTTTCACGACGGTAGGATTGACGGGTTTTAAGTCCGCGCGAAAATTTCTCTGGAGGGTGTCAGGCTCAGGGTCCTGCTCATCCTGCCGGTTAAACTCATCACTGTTTCCGCTGCTTCCGCCGCCGCAACCGATCAACGCTGTTAATAAAAGGAAATAATAAAAATGTTTCGTTTTCATGCTCTTTTAAGAGCAAGACGGGTGCCGTGCTAGTGGCGCGCTGAATCCTTCCTGATTTACATCAGCGGGAAAAATTCCCCGCGGGGATTATAGAAGGAAACTGATCAACCATGACGGATACGTGAGGATTTTCATTTTGAGTTGTTTAAAAGGAGACGCACCAGTGATGTTAATTTTCTCTCCCTCGCGAGTAAGAGCGTGACCGGCACTTTCCACTTTGAGACCTTTGGTCGCCAGCGCCATCACGTCACTTTTGACGTTCTGGGTGAAGTCATCATTTCCCTTACAGAAAACGGCCATCTCGGTATTGTAGTAATCAGAGCGGTTATCGATGTTGTACGTTCCGATCATCACTTCCGAATACGTCGTCGTCTCGTAGATGTGAGTCTTGGCGTGGGTTCCCCAGTGGGCCGTGTTCACAGATTCCATCGCGGCTTCCGTGCGCTCGCTCCACTTCCCGTCGTTAAAGAAGACTTTCATCCCCTTTGAGAGCCAGCCCTTGAGATGCAGGTACAGATTGGCAGACATGAAAAGAGCGTCGGTTGAGCGAAGAGAGTTCGTGTAGAGATTGAGTTCCACTCCGCGATTCAGAAGGTCTTCGAAAATATATTCGTTGCGGTCATTCGGAATGAAGTACGGTGAGCTCAGGGTGAGGGCCTTATCTATCGGAAGAATCTTATCGAGGAAAGTTTTTCTGACGTTCCGGTTCTTATCCTTATATTCCTGGTCGCTGCTCTTTCTGCTTCCCGGAGCATCCGTCACAAATGTCGCCACCGGACATGGGTAAAGATTGTTTTTCTCAAGCTGTGCATTGCCGGCCTTCTCGATCGCCGCGCGGAACGCGAGTTCTTCCGGAGTTTCTTTCAGAAAATCTTTCGCTTTCTTCACCTGTTTATCCCAGTTTCTCTGCTGGGCCACACCATCAGTACCGCGACCGGTGGACGTGATCATCGGACGATCCGGGCGATCAGATGATTTAGAAATTTTATGCACAAAAAATTCGTTGAAGCTGTCGCGCATGGTTTCGGCGAGAGGCCCTTTCACGTAGACGTCGCGGTCTTCGTAATTGTACTTGTGATCGAGGTTAAAATAATCATCGGCCATGTTTCTTCCGCCGGTCACGGCCTCTTTCCCGTCAACGACGATGAGTTTTCTGTGGTTGCGGTAATTGATCGAGCCGAAGTTCAGGACGAAGCTGGTGTTATAAAACTTAAGTTCAATCCCGTAAGCTTCGAGTTCATGGGCGAGGAAGGAATTGAGTTCCGTCGCAAATTTATCCACGAGGATCCGGACCTTCACTCCCCGCTGAGCGGCCTTCACGAGTTCACGGGTAAAGATCTTCCCGGCCATGTCGTAATTATATATGTAGTACTCGACATCAATCGTCTGTTCAGCTCTTCTGATCATCTCAAGCCGAAGCTGGTAGGCCTCTTCACCGAAATGAAGCGGCATCATCTGAGTTTCCGCGCTCGTGTCTTCTTTATAAAACGGATACGGAATTCCGTCCGAGTGGCTCAGGGCCCCGGCGATAAGAGGGAACAGCATAAGTGTTAAAGAAAGAAGAATTCTCATGAGGGGATTTTAACGGGAATTAAGGTTCCCCAGAGGGAGAATGGAAAAGAATTCCCGCTGTCTAAAGTTCAGTCATGACTCTGAAATTCCCATGACATAAGGGCGCTTCCGGGGGAGACTTAGAGGCATCATGAATGTCGCCGTGAACACGAGAAGCATTGGTTCCGCCCGGACCCTCGATAATCTCTTCATTATCGGCTCCCCTTTTATTGCCCTCCATTTCTGGTACGACGGATTTATCTGGTCCGTAAGAAAGCAGGACATCTAGATGCCGATACTCTTTTTCCTTTTTTCTCTTTCCGCTTTTGCCCACACGATTGGTGTCGGAGAAACGCTTCTTCTTGATAAGGATAGGGAGTTTGACGAGCTGATCGTTCGGGGAAAACTTCGGTGCGGCGAGGGAAACGTCACGCTCAAGGTGAGGTCGCTCCAGGTCTTCGGAGAATTTTCCTGCGTGACTAAGAAAAATAAAATCACTCTCGATCTTGAAGACTCGCTCATGGTTCACTCCGGCGGTGTTCTTCATCTTCACGGTGACAGTGGAAAGTCCGGATGGTCCCAGCTGAATAAGTCGATCGAGAAAGGTGCCCGCGAGATCCAGCTCGATCCGAAAGATCAGAAGCTCTTCTCTCACTGGGAAAAGGGTGATGAGATTGTCATCGGTCCCACAGGACTCGATCCGCTGGAAGCCGAAAAGCATGTCATTCAGTCTATCGATATTCAGAGAGGACTCGTCACTCTCACCCAAGAGATCAAACATCCGCACTGGGGAGAAATTCTCCGCTATGGGAAAAATATCCTCGATGAACGCGCCGAAGTCGCGAACCTCACGCGCTCGATTGTGATCAAGAATGATCACGTAAAAGATGAACTCGGTGGCCACACCATGGTGATGAAAGGCTCAAAGGCCTATGTCGATGGTGTGGAATTAAAAGGTCTCGGTCAGGCGGGGCGTCTGGCGAGCTATCCCTTTCACTGGCATCTCGCGGGAGACGTGAAAGGCCAGTACTTTAAGAATTCGAGCATCCACCAAAGTTACCAGCGCTGTGTGGTGATTCACGAATCGATGAACGCCGTGGTGGACAACAACACGTGCTTTGATTTCAAGGGACATGGCTTTTTTCTGGAGACCGGAAACGAAACGGGAAATACTTTTTCCCGGAATCTCGCGATCCTCGCAAAATATCCCTCTCCCGGAAAAGCCCTTCTTGCGTCTGACCGGAACTTACACGACGAAGGAATCCGCGATCACCGTTTCGCCGGAGTTTCAGCATTCTGGATTTCGAATCCGGACAATCGCGTGATGAATAATGTGGCTTCAGGTTCTGTGGGCACGGGATTCTGGATGGCCTTCGCCGATGAGATCCGCACCTACAATGCCGACAGGAAGGAATTCTCCGGGGAAATATTAGCAAGGCCCTCTTCGGTGAGTACCCGGGAATACCGAGGCAACACGGCCCACACAGCACTGGTGGGTCACACCTGGGACGGAGTTCCTGACCATAAGGTCGCCATCGCAAATCCCCTCAACCCTCAGGACCGGAAAATCCGCCTCAATCTCTATCGTCCGGAAAAAATCCCGGTGTTTCAGAACATCACCGCATGGAAAAACCGCAACACCGGAATTTACTATCGTGGTGACACGGCGATTTTTGAGAAGGCGGTCCTCGCAGACAATGGCTGGTCGTGGTTTGTGGCCAATAACCAGATCCTTTCCGATTCGATCATTGTCGGCGTGAGTGCCAACCGGACGAATGATCCCGTGACCACAGAGAGAATCGCCGGCGTGGTTCTGTACGATGGCCCGACGGAAATCCAGAACGTGAGTTTCTACGACTTCACTGGAACATCCGTGCCGTTTCTTACCATCGGAGGAAACAGGAAATACACGGAGATCGTGAAAGGTCTCAGGTTTTCACCCGAGCCCGAATACCGGCTTTTAAATGAGCCGAAGTTCATCCGTGATCAGTGGTGGATGGACGCCATTCATTCCGAACATCTGATCGATGTCGATGGTTCACTCTCAGGCAAAAAGCATGCGCAGATCCTTCCGGAAACTGTCGCCCCTGAATGCCCGGCCCATCCGAAGCTCAAGGGCATGAGTGTTTGTCCGGCGGAAAAGAAAAGTATCCTGGTGGTCTTCCTCGGGCCGGATAACGTCCGCATTCCGTTCGTGCTGAAAAAAAACGGAAAGCCGCTCACGATGGATGCTCAGAAATTGAAAGAAGCCTTTGATCACAGGAATAAATTCTTCCAGAACAAGGCCCGGCTTCTGAACGGGAATGAAGAGAAGTACGAATTCTTCTTCACCGAACCTCTGAAGGTCTTCGAGTTGATGGTGAACAGCTTCTATGCGGATGCAGAGACCCCTGAAATGAATTTCACGGGTCTCGGAAAAAATTGTGTGATGAAAGAGGCCCGGAGAGCGAAGGATGAAAAGGAATTCCGGAAATTACCGCCGCCGGTTTATCTCCCCCAATCAGACGGACTTCTGATCAGGGTGAAAGCAACGAATCCGATGCCGTTTGTGAAACCCGCTTACGGCAAGGGGATCTCAAGGGAGCACAGGTCTCCCTTCTTCGATATCAACTGCTGAACTATTTCTGTTCAGGGGCCGGGAAGAATTTCGCGTACTCAATTTCGTTAGAGGAATTGATACAGATTTTCTCAAACAGAGAGATCTTTCTGTTGAGCTGATTAATGAGGAAGCTGAACTCAGGATTGTCCTGTCTGATGATCGCTTTGGCCGGAGTGAGCATGCGGTTGAAACCAAGAACGATATTGATCATCGGCTGAACGCGGACTTCGCGGCGGTCAAAATCGATTTCCATGTCAGTGAACGAAAGCCCGTAGGTATTTTTTGAGGAAACCAATACCTGGCCCGGCTGAAGGATCACGTTTCCATTTTCTTCCGCTGTCACGGACTGAAAAAGAGTACAGCCACGTTCAGCGTCGTTGCTTTTGACAACTGCACTGAAGGCATTGAACGAGAGAAGTGTGAGGGCAAGAAGAGCGTATTTCATGGAAGTCTCCGGGATTAAATTGTCTTTAGCTTAAAGAAAAGTTGTCCCGATGACTTCACCAAGAAAGGCGCGTTCTGAAAATAGAAAAATGGAGAGCTTTTAAGACAGATACCGCTAGCGGCTGACACAGCGGACAGAAGCCGCGTCTTTCAAGTCACCTGCATCGGATTTTTGCTCAACTCCGTCCCAGAGAAAAGACTGAGCGGGTGGCGCGCGACGCCGGCGGTGCTTGGTTTTTAAAGGGGTGGACGTCCAGAACCAGTAAGTCATGTGGGGTAGGGCCGCCTTCATGCCGTGAGCGGCGGAATCTTCAAACTCGCGGATCGTAGGAAGTCGCCACTTGAGATCCTTAAAGAGGTCAAGTTCTGCGATTTCTCCGGCACAGGCCTTCTGCGATCCATAGTGATTGAAGTCCGTGCTGATCCGGTCACTCCAGATGAGGTTCGATTTTGTGTCTTTGTAGATTTCGATGCCGGTTTCACTTCGCGCGACGAGGACAAAATTTTCCTTGGTCACATTGCAGTTTTTGATCCGGTCATCGAGGCTTCCCTCTTTCCCGCAGGGAACTTCCGCGGCCAGAAGGCCCGTTGAGAAGAGAAAGAGCAGGAAAGTGAACTTCATATTTAACTTATCGGATAAGATGGTTCAAACTAGAGAGGAACTTTAACGAAGGATGAGCTTTGAAATTCCTTGAATTTTTGTCAACCTTTCTGGCGCAGATGTTCTCTTTCCTCAGCCCATCCCAGCTCATTGACCAGATGATGGAAAGACTTCAGAGTGCGCTGAAAACGCTCATCATCCTTTTTGTCTGCACACTCATGAGTTGCGTGACTCTCGCCTATCTGATTGACCGCTTACTCAACCAGCTTGATGGCGGCTATTTTGAAATCACCCGTTCCATTTGCCTTCTCGTCATCCTCTTCTGCGGATTTGTCCTGACCCTCATGGTGACCCTGAACAATCTCACGAAGAAAAATCAGGAAGCAAAAAGAGCGCAGGATAAAGTGAAGATGGAGACCGCACTCGAGACGGCCCTCGCCGCTCTGGTCATGAGCTACGTGGAAGAAAGAGAAGAGAAAAGAAAAGCGGTGGGACCAAAGCCCGGATAACTCAAATATTTGAATCGTTCAGGAATCTAAATCACAGGATTAGTTTTCGGATTTAAGACAAAAATTTTCGTCTGCTTATCCGTATGGTATGTCAGAAAGAGAAAGTGCTCACTGATCAGATCAGGATGAGTCACTTTCTCTTCCCGGATGAATGAGGAAATCTTCTCGGCTTCTTCCATGGACGAGCAGGCGATGAGGTACTTCCGGTCCTTCACGATCGGAACCGGGAAGAGATAGATTCTCCCCTCAATTTTGGTTGCTTTCAGCTCGCGCTTCACACTTTTCCCCTGATAGTCCCAGTCTAACTGACCGCCCATACGATATCAATGGGATAGGAACGGTCTCTCGCTCCTATTTTGACCA
Source organism: Bacteriovoracaceae bacterium (assembly GCA_947451425.1). Lineage (GTDB taxonomy): Bacteria > Bdellovibrionota > Bacteriovoracia > Bacteriovoracales > Bacteriovoracaceae > Peredibacter. The sequence continues at coordinate 9,211 of CANGAC010000074.1, forward strand.
GTTTTTCACTCTTTTAGTTGACCGAAGAACGGCGAAATTCTAGAAAACTCCATTCACAATTTAAGGGAGTTTTATGGCCACCGTTTCGACCAGCGCCCAGGTACTGGTTGCCACCAGCGCACCAGCAAAAAAATACACTTTTGCGTTCAGTATCGTCTCATCTTTGTTTTTTCTCTTCGGTTTCATCACCTGCTTAAATGATATTCTTCTGCCGCACCTGAAGGGCATGTTCACGCTGAATTACACGGAAGCTTCACTCATCGCTTTCTGCTTTTTCGGCGCCTACTTCTTAGTTTCCCTCCCGGCCGGGAAAGTTGTGAAGCGCTATGGGTATAAACATGGAATCATCGCTGGTCTTCTCATCACCGCTCTTGCCTGCGGAATGTTTTACCCGGCAGCTGAACTTCAGTCCTATCCGTTTTTCCTCTTCAGTCTTTTCATCCTCGCGACCGGCATCACCCTCATCCAGGTGGCGGTGAATCCGTATGTCTCGATCCTCGGTCCGAAAGAGACGGCGTCTTCAAGACTCAATCTCGCGCAGGCCTTCAACTCTCTCGGAACAACTCTCGCTCCGCTTTTTGGTGTGGCCCTCATTCTCAACAATTCAGAATTTGCGACGACAGTGGAAAGAGCTTCGGCGGTAAAAGGTCCGTACCTTCTCCTTGCAACAACACTTATTATCCTCGCGGTCATTCTTTACTTCGCTAAACTTCCCGTCATCGCTCCTGAAGCCAGTGTTCCTCAGGAAGGAAAAAAAGCGCGCACGAGTGCCCTGGAACATCGTCATCTCGTTCTCGGTGCCATCGGAATTTTCTGCTACGTCGGTGCGGAAGTGGCGATCGGCTCCTACATCGTAAACTTCCTGAACCTCCCGGAGATCATGAATCTTCCCGAGGCCAGTGCCGGCAAACTTCTTTCCTACTACTGGGGAGGAGCGATGGTCGGGCGATTCATCGGTTCCGTTGTCCTGCGGAAAACCGGTCCGGGGAAAGTGCTCGCAGGAACTGCCGTCTGCGCGCTTCTTCTCGTCCTCGCAGCGATGCTCACACATGGTCAGGTTGCGATGATCGCGATTCTTTCCGTGGGATTATTTAACTCGATCATGTTCCCGACCATCTTCACGCTCGCGATCGATGACCTCGGTGATCACACCGCCCAGGCGTCTGGGATTCTCTGCATGGCGATCGTCGGTGGAGCAGTGGTCCCTCTTCTTCAGGGAATGCTCGCAGACAAACTGGGCCTTCAGCACAGTTTCTTCCTTCCGATCCTTTGTTACCTGTTCATCGCTCACTACGGTCTGAAAGGTCACAAGCATGCTCATTAAGATTTTTGCCCTGAGTTTTATTCTTTCTGCGTCTTCGTTTGCACAAAGTCTTCCGAAGCTCGCGGACCTGGCGAAGAATTCTTTTTCCGGAAGAGACCCGCGTCTCATGGCGCTCTATCAGGGAGCACTGAAAAACCTTGAGGCCCAGTTCATCCCCGCCGATGACGGAACAGTTTATGTTTCAACCGGAGACATCCCCGCTCAGTGGCTGCGTGATTCTTCTGTTCAGGTAAGACCTTTTCTCTTCTTTGCAAAGAATAATCCTGATGTCCGGAATTTTCTCAAAGCGGTCGTTCTTCGCCAGGCCCGTGGCATGGCCCGCGATCCTTACGCCAATGCTTTCCGCCGCGACTATTCCGTGTGGGAGAGAAAATACGAACTCGATTCCCTCGCCAACCCCATCCTCCTGGCGTGGACGTACTGGAAAGTGACGAATGATCCGACGATCTTTACTCCCGACGTGAAGAAGGGATTTGAAGTCGCCGTCGATACGATGAAAAAAGAGCAGAACCACGACAATGATCCGAGCTACTACCACCAGGAACTGAGAAACAACCCTTACGCCTTCACCGGCATGATCTGGTCTGGCTTCCGCCCTTCTGATGATGGATGCGAATTCAATTACCTCATTCCTTCCGAGATGATGACGGTTCAGGCCCTTGGTGCCCTCGCAGAAATCGAGCGCTCGGTCTTTAAGGACGAAGCAAGAGCCGTGATGCTCGAAAATCTTCGCCGGGAAGTTGACGAAGGAATTAAACAGCACGGAATCGTTAAGACGGCGAAGTACGGAAATATTTTTGCCTACGAAGTCGATGGCCTCGGGAACGCGAAGCTCATGGATGACGGAAATCTTCCGAGTCTTCTGAGTGCTCCGTGGTACGGTTACGTTTCCCAGAACGATCCGGTGTACGTCAGCACGCGGAAGTTCATTCTCTCCAAAGACAATCCGTTTTACTTTGAAGGCACTGTCGCGCGTGGAGTGGGAAGCCCTCACACCCGTCGCGGAATGGTCTGGCCTCTGGCCCTTCTTGCTCAGGCCCTCACTACAGATTCACCGGATGAGCTCAACTCCGTTCTTGAAATGCTCATGAAAAGCGATCCCGGAGACCACGTTCTCCACGAATCTTTTGATCCCTCGAATCCGACGCGCTTTACGAGGAAAGATTTCGGCTGGCCCAATGCCATGCTGATTGAACTTCTTCTCACCCGTTTCAGTGGCTTTGAAAAACTTCCCGTGGTCACAAGACCCGCACTCTAAGGAACGAGAACATGAAATCCCTTCTTCTCTTTTTGTTACCGCTTGTTGCCTTCGCTCAGCAGATCCCGATCGGGATCCAGGATCGTCCGTGTGATTTCGTTCCGGGAAATAATAATCTCGCTCTTGATTTCGGCGGATTCTGTAAGTACGAAGCGGCCAATCTTGCTCTCCGGCAGGACACTGCAAACAGAGTGATCTATTTCGGTGACTCCATCACCGAGATGTGGGGAAAAAACATTCCCGGACTTGATCAGACCGATACCATCAACCGCGGCTACAGCGGGCAGACGACATCCCAGATGCGCGTGCGCTTTCGTGCGGACGTGATCAAGCTCAAACCCCGCATCGTTCACATCATGGCCGGAACAAATGATATCGCCGGCAACACCGGTCCCACGACTCTTGAGCGAATCAAGGATAATATCCGTTCGATGTGCGAAGACGCCCAGATGCACGGAATCCGTGTCGTGATCGGCTCGGTTCTTCCCGCAAAAGTTTTCAGCTGGAGACCCGGCATGAAACCAGCCGAAAACATCCGCCTCTTCAACCAGTGGCTGAAGACTTATGCTCAAAATAGCGGCTTCACCTATGCCGATTACTATTCGGCGATGGTGGATAGCGAAGGCGGGCTTCCCGCCTCTTCTTCTACCGACGGCGTTCATCCGACTCCCGTGGGCTACGCGATCATGCAGCCAATTGCCATCCAGGCAATCAATGAGGCGAACAGGAAATGAACCCGATTCAAACTTATCTCAAGACCCACGTCCGGATCGTCGGCGCTCTCCTGATCATTCTGGGCGCCGGGATGACCTGGTTCATCGTTCAGACGATCATGACGAAAATTGCCGAGCGCGCTCCGACCATCTGGGTCTCTTCCAAGTATGTCATCTTCAGTGTCACCTTCATCATGATCGGACTTTCTATTCTTATCGCTCCCAAAAAAGTCGAAGCCATCACCGAAGAGTTCAAAGAAACCAGAAGGATCAACGGAAAATTCATCTTCTACTACGCCATCATCCTTCCGCCGGGGATCGCCACATGGATCTGGCTTAAATCTTTCATAGAAGATTCCGGCTACCAGTTCTAAGCATGAAAGTTCTCCTCATCCTTCCTCCATTAACTCAGTTCAATACGCCGTACCCGTCGACGGCGTACCTTACGTCGTTTCTCGAGAAAGCAGGCCACGACGTTCAGCAGATCGACCTGGGCCTCGAACTGATTCTGAGAATTTTCTCGCGGCAAGGGCTCAGAGCGATCACTGCCGCTGTCAGAAAAAATAAAAAGAAAAACGAGCTTCTGGATTTCTACCTCGACGCAAGCGCAGAATACGAAAACAATATCGATGACGTTATCTCTTTTCTCCAGACTCATGAGTCTTCACACGTTCAGAAATTCATCGCACGCCAGACGTTGCCGGAAGGGCCTCGCTTCATTCCCCTGGATGAAAACCAGGGCGGAGTTTTAGAGCTCTACAACAATCTCAGTGACGTCGATAAGGCCAAGCACATCTGTAGCCTCTATCTTGATGATCTCGCCGACGTGATCCGTGAAGGGGTCGATGAAGACTTCGGGTTTTCCCGGTACGCGGAAAAAATTGCAGTTTCTCTTACCTCTTACTCACCGATTGAGAAGCGCCTCAGGAAAAAGACGATCCTCGATGAATGGATGAGTGAACTGACCCGCGAGAGTCTGAAAAAATTCTCTCCGGACGTGATCGGACTCTCCATTCCCTTCCCGGGAAATCTCCTGGGTGCGCTCCGGATCGCAGAGACAACAAAAAAAGAATTTCCCCACGTGAAAGTCATCATCGGCGGAGGCTACGTGAACACGGAACTCCGTTCGCTCGGAGATCCGAGAATTTTTGATCTCGTGGACTTCATCACCTTTGACGATGGCGAGAAACCCCTGGAGCATCTTTTAGCCTTCATCAAAAACG
>CANGAC010000075.1 GCA_947451425.1 Bacteriovoracaceae bacterium
GCAGCTTTTCATGTAAGATTTTGTTGTTTTTCGCTCTACTAATTTTGTCGGAAAATAGCTCATCTAGTAGCAAAAACCGTCAAAAAAATGTCGACACCACTATATCTAGTTTTTTCACTTTTCAAATGTCAGATCACCCACTACGCTTGAATTAAGACAGATATAAACACTTACCACACACACATCATGAAGAAGGAGTTGGGGTATGACGACGAAGAGCTTGGAGCCACTACTTACACAATCAAATGACCGTTTTGTTCTTTTTCCGATCAAGCATAACGAGATCTGGTCAATGTACAAAAAGGCCATGGCATCATTCTGGACAGCAGAAGAGATTGATCTCTACGCAGACCTGAACGATTGGGAAGGGATGAATGACGGTGAACGTCACTTTATTTCGCATATCCTAGCGTTCTTCTCAGCTTCTGACGGAATCGTTAACGAGAATCTCGCCCTTCGTTTTTATAACGATGTTCAGATTCCGGAAGCGCGCGCTTTCTACGGATTCCAGATCGCGATGGAAAACATCCACGCTGAAACCTACGGTCTCCTGATCGATACCTACATTAAAGATGCTGCTCAAAAAGAGAAGCTCTTCAAGGCGATTGAAACCATCCCTTGTATCAAGAAGAAAGCTGACTGGGCGATGAAGTGGATTAACGGAAACGAGTCCTTCGCTGAACGTCTCGTCGCTTTCGCTGCCATCGAAGGAATCTTCTTCTCTGGGGCCTTCTGTTCAATCTTCTGGTTGAAGAAACGCGGACTCATGCCAGGACTGACTTTCTCAAACGAGCTCATCTCTCGTGACGAAGGTCTCCACACGGATTTCGCTTGTATGCTCTATAAAGACTACATCACCAACAAGCCGTCTGAGGCGCGCATCCGCGATCTCATCAAGGAAGCTGTTGAGTTCGAATGCGAGTTCATCACTGACGCTCTTCCGGTATCACTCATCGGCATGAACGCAGACATGATGAAAGAGTACATCCGCTTCTGCGCTGACCGTCTCATGCGCTCACTCGGTTACTCGAATATCTGGGACGCAAAAAACCCATTCGACTGGATGGAAATGATTTCTATGCAAGGTAAGACTAATTTCTTCGAGAAGCGTGTTTCTGAATACCAGAAAGCCGGCGTTGCGAATTCCGCAAAAGACGTTGCTGGTTCTCAGTTCGCTTTCTCAACTGATATGGATTTTTAAGGAGTAAACAATGTTCGTACAAACTAGATCCGGTAAAAGAGAACCCGTTCAATTTGATAAAATCACTCACCGTATTTCGCAGCTGACTTATGGTCTGGACGCAAAATATGTAGACTCGATGACAGTTGCTCAGAGAACCATCAATGGCCTCTTTGATGGAATCTCCACTGAGCAGCTGGATAACCTGTCAGCAGAAGTTTCTGCTTACATGACTTCGGTGCACCCGGATTACGCCCGCCTCGCCGGTCGTATCGCAGTGGCGAACCTTCACCGTTCCACTTCAGACTCTTTCATGGACACCATGGAGACTCTCTATACTTTCAAGAATGAGTACACAGGCGAAAAACAGCCACTCATCTCAAAAGAGTTTTACGAGTATTGCCGCGAGTACAAGGACAGAATCTCGACCGAGATCGCTTACTCCCGCGACTTCGAATTCGATTACTTCGGATTTAAGACTCTCGAAAAATCTTATCTCCTCAAAGTGAACAATAAGATCGTTGAGCGTCCTCAGCACCTCTTCATGAGAGTTGCTCTCGGAGTTCAGCCGGATAACATCGAAGAGGCGATGAAGACTTACCACCTCATTTCTGAAGGCTGGTTCACTCACGCTTCACCAACTCTCTTCAACGCCGGAACAAACAAGGCGCAGATGTCTTCTTGCTTCCTCGTCGCGATGAAAGACGATTCGATCGAAGGCATTTACGAAACACTTAAGTCTTGTGCCCTCATCTCTCAGTCTGCTGGTGGGATTGGTCTTTCGATCCACAACATCCGCGCTAAGGGATCATTCATCAAGGGGACCAACGGAACTTCAAACGGTATCGTTCCTATGCTTCGCGTGTTCAACGATACTGCCCGTTACGTTGATCAGGGCGGCGGAAAACGCAAAGGGGCGTTCGCGATCTATCTCGAGCCTTGGCACGCGGATATCGAAGACTTCCTGGACCTCAAGAAGAACCACGGTAAAGATGAAATGCGCGCGCGCGATCTCTTCTATGCTCTTTGGATCAACGATCTCTTCATGAGAAGAGTTGAGACAGATGCTGAGTGGACACTCATGTGCCCGAACAAGTCCCCTGGACTTGCAGACTGCCACGGAAAAGAGTTCGACGCTCTCTATGAGAAGTACGAAGCGGAAGGCCGCGGTCTTCGCAAAGTGAAAGCTCGCGACCTCTGGTACAAAGTTATCCAGTCTCAGATTGAGACAGGTATGCCGTTCATGCTCTACAAAGATGCGGCCAACGAAAAGTCGAACCAGAAGAACCTCGGAACGATCAAGTCTTCTAACCTCTGTACCGAAATCATGCAGTACACGTCAGATAAAGAGATCGCGGTTTGTAACCTCGCTTCGATTGCTCTTCCGATGTTCGTCAAAGACAACACTTTCGATCATAAGAAACTTTACGATGTGACTTACCAGGTAACACGTAACCTTAACCGCATCATCGACCTGAACTACTATCCGGTAGAAGAAGCCCGTTACTCGAACATGAAGAACCGTCCGATCGGGATTGGTGTTCAGGGTCTCGCGGATACATTCTTCAAGATGCGCGTACCATTTGATTCAGCGGAAGCTCGTCAGATCAATAAAGAAGTCTTCGAGACAATTTACTACGCAGCTGTTTCTGCTTCGGCCGATCTCGCCAAAGAGCACGGTGCTTACGACTCTTATGAAGGCTCACCGATCTCGAAAGGGATCCTCCAGCCGGATATGTGGGAAGTTCGCCCTTCTAACCGTTGGGACTGGACGACTCTCAGAGCTAAGATCAAGACTTACGGAGTCCGTAATTCACTTCTTATGGCACCGATGCCGACAGCTTCTACGTCTCAGATCCTCGGTAACAACGAGTGTATCGAGCCGGTGACTTCGAACATGTATACACGCCGGGTTCTCTCGGGAGAGTTCGCTGTGGTCAATAAGCATCTCGTAAGGGATCTTATCGGTTTGGGCCTCTGGAATGAAGAAATGAAAGACAGAATCATCGCTCACAACGGTTCTGTTCAGTACATTCCGGAGATCCCAACCGATCTTAAAGACCTTTACCGCACGGTTTGGGAAATTAAGCAGAAGTCGATCCTCGAGATGGCCGCTGATCGTGGTGCGTACATCGATCAGTCTCAATCTCTGAACATTCACATGGAAGACACTAACTTCGGAAAACTGTCTTCACTTCACTTCGCGGCCTGGAAACTTGGTCTTAAGACCGGCATGTACTATCTCCGGACTCGTCCGGCGGTAGATGCCATCAAGTTCACAATCAAAGAAACAGCAAAAACTGTTGCTCCGGTTGTGATGGCAACGGACGCTGAAGCGCTCATGTGCTCACTCGATAATCCGGAAGCTTGTGTGAGCTGCGGAAGCTAGTTTCAATACTGGTCTCTTCATTCACTATATCTGTCAGGCCCCCCAGAATGGGGGGTTCTGCATTTCTGGGGTTGTAGATATAATAATCCCAAGTGCGCATAGAAATTATTCAGGGTCACGACGGTGGCCGGTCCTATTATCAGATCGAACGAAACGAACTCATCATCGGGTCTAGTAACCAGTGCGATGTCGTTCTTCCGCTTCCGGACATCAGCCGAAGGCACCTTTCTCTCATCGTGAGAGGAAACCAGTTCTTCGTGATTGATCACAATTCCACCAACGGGACATTCATCGGTGAAGAACAGATCGGGCCCGGGCAGAGGACGGAATGGAAAACCTACATACCCATGAGGCTTGCGACCGGTGTGATTCTCACTCTGGTGGAAGACGCGGATACTGAAGAAGAGATCTACAACACTCCGGTCCTGGAGAGGGTAAAGAACGATCAGACGAGAACCGTGGTCATTCCGCTCGCGCAACTCAAAGCGCAGGCAAAGAAAAAACCAATGCGGCCTCCGCCAAAGGAAAAAAAGAAAAGCATGACCATGACTTACGTGATTGTGGCAGCGGTCATTGGTGTTGCTTACTATTTGAATGTGTCGAGAGGGATGAAGTTTGAGGCCCCTCGTCTGATCAGAGGGGCCAGGAAAGAGGCGAAGGATTAGTTTTGCGTCGGCGTGCAGTTCAGGGACGCGAAGTAAGTCTTCCAGTATCCACCGATAGAGACATTGAATTTTGCCACCTGCATGCGGGGATTATTGATCACGATCGTTTCTCTCATGTCGAGAATCTCAAGCGAGATGGTTTTTGCTTCCACATCATGATCGGCCCAGAATTTGAACACTTTTGATTGAGCGAAGTAGTGGACGAGATCTTTTTCATCGTTCATGCGCATGAGCTCGACTTCAGTCGTTGTCCCTGTGCCGTTTTCATGGAAAACAACAGTCGTTCCTACGCACTTCATGCCCGCGAATGCTGCCTGAGTGGCAAATCCAAGAACCAGAACCAGGATAAGTTTCATGTGTTTCCTTTTATAAAGAATAGGCGAAGGGAATACCACTAGAGAGCTCAGTGCGAAAGTAATCCGTTAACTTCGTAGAAGAAAGAACATGATATTAGCGATTTGAAACAGAGCAACAGAAGCCCTTCACGCATATCTCACGCCTTAACTCTGACGTGAGGCTTTCGTAGTCTTCGGATTGCCTCAATTTCTCGTCCGGCACTTCGCGCGCATTAAGAAGTTATATATATATCCGCTCCTTTCAAGGGAGTGTCATGAAATTCATTTTCTGTTTTCTGGTTCTGGTTTTCCTTTCTGTCACGCAGGCATTCTCGTTTGATGTGACACTTCTTCAGAATAACAAAGAGGCCTTTTCGAGGATGGTGACGAAGAGTGACCGCACGAACCTCGCACGCTGGATGAGTGTTCATCCTTTAGGTGATGACCTGAAAATGAAGGCGCGCGAAGTTCTTCAGGAAACTTTTCTTACGTATGAAGCGCGTGATGCCAAGTGTGATGTGGGAATGGCCTGGCTCCTTCTGTCGAATGCTCTGAACGCGCGGCTGATAGAAAATGATTCGGAACTCCGGATGCTGGTTGTTCTCCTAAGGGAAGAAAACCAGATGGACGACATCCTGATGGATATCATTCTTTCGTCGGATGACGTGAGAAAAGACGTCGCTCTTGCCGGTCGCTGGGCAAAACCAAAAACGCCGCGGAATCTCATCGCACCCGAGGGCCTCGATCTCAAAAATTACTTTGGCCTCCTTTCGGATTGGCCTGACGAAGAAAACTTCTGTTCCATCGGTCGCTACTTTCACATGGCCGGGATGCTGACATACAAAACGACGACGGAAAGGGATAATCTCATGTGGCGCCTCGCTCACATAGGCCTTCGCGACGGTCTGATTGATACAGCAACTTTTCATCGTCTTGAGGCCCTTCGCCTCAATTACGTGCTCGACTGGAAATACTATTCTTATACGTATCTGGGCATGATCAATAATGCCAAAGACAAGATGGCAAAGACGAGAGAGTTGGTTTCCACCAATAATTTCTCCGAGAAGTATGTATCTCGGAAAGAAAAGCTCACTCAGCGGGGCCGCCTTTATAAGTCTTTTTCCCCAACTCAGGTCATGATCATGTCGTCCGTCATCGAAAGACTCTCAAAGAGGATGGATGCCCGGAGAGTGGAGCTCATTTTCCAATACGGCGATGATCCGGCAGGGGAGCGCGAGACTTACGTTCTTTCTCCGATGGAGCAGTACCGCGTTTCGATCAACATGATGAAAAAAGAAATGGCCGAACTCATGCGCGGAGATCTCTTCCGCGGAACCAACATCGAGTACGAAGACATCATCGCCTCTGCCTATGAGACAGGTCTCATAAAATCTTCCGAACTCGATTACATCCTGAAGTTCGAGGAGTTCTGGAATCCGAAAACATCGAAGCTCCGGACTTACGCAAACTTTGCGATGTCCCTGGCGGGCACTGCAACTTTCTATCTTCCGCCACCCTGGAACCTCGTGGGGGCGATCGCTCTGATGTTCACCCAGACGCGAATCATGCCGCAAGGAAAACCTGACCCGGACGATAACTGGAACGTCATCATTTAAGGAGCAAACTATGAAACTACTCATCTTCACACTGTTCATCGTCAGTTCGCTCCACGCGGAAACATTCCGGGTTCTGGTTCGCCAGGATCATTCAACGAACACAACTTATAAGGAAGTGGAGCTTCCGGATTTAGAAAGTCCGGATACTTTCGACGGAAAATACTTCCGGATCGTAAACGGAAAGAGTCGCGAGTCGATTTCCTTTCACGATGAAAATCGTGAACTCGTTCTCAAGGCCGCCAATACTTACTATCATCTCTCGCTTGCCCGCGAATTCTGGTTGAGTAAGATCGGAACAGAGCGCCCACTTAGTGTCCCGAAACTCACGGTCCGTGTGGACATCAGTAATCTCTTTGATGATCAGGGACACTTCGCTCACGATAACCGCGATCCGCAGTTTAACAACGCTCTCTCAGTTCCGGCAGGGCAGACTCCGGATTGGGTACCAGAAGGAAGAGAAGATGTCTGGGGACCGGAGATCTGGTTCCGTCCGAAGAAAGTCATAGATACGCGTGTGTTCTTAAATGAGATGGGCCCGAATCCTCTGACTCAGGTGTTGACGGCGCTCGAACACCCCTTGATTAACTATGCTCAGAACCAGCTTCAGGTCTCAATGATCGAGAGGTTATTTTATCCCTCTTATTCATCGGGAAGTATCCAGAATGATCTTCTCCGCTTTGCCGGAACTATCGCACTCACGCGTTTCCTGATCGGAGCTTCCCGGAAAGCGGACCCACTCTTCATTGAGAAATGGTTCTATCTCGATACGGCGATGGTGCCGGAAGTGATCTATCATGAGTACGCTCATATCATTCTTTCCGATTACCTGAGGATCAGTCACTCAACTCCAGTGCTCGAAGGATTTGCGGATTACTTTGCCGCGGCGATGGCCAACAAGAGAAAAGTTTACGCGAAAGTTCCGGGGAGAAGCACGTCCCAGCCGAAAGATCCGTATAACAAAAAACCGTACTCGCACTGGTCGGAAGCTAACAGGACAGCGAGTTCTGATTTCGTCCTGGCCGTCATGTGGGACGTGAGAGAAGAGCTTGGGGAAGACATGGCCAATAAGCTCATTTTTCAGGCGCGGAAATACCTCAACACGGAATCGGCGACGATCAGTGATCATCTTTTACGATCGCTTCTCAGATCCTGCGAGGACGTGTGTGAAGAACCACGGCGCGATAAGCTCCGTCTCTTTGAGAGATTTTCTGCGCGGGGATTCTAGAGGAGATTGTATCCCATCTCCGGACGCCGGAGCTCCTGCGGGAGATTCTCGGTATTTTCGGGGATGGGCTGATGCGGGGAAACCGGGAAAAGGGGAAACTCAGACTTTTTCCTGAACATGAGAGTTTCTCCGTTCTCAAGAAGAGCAACATCAAAACCACGCTTTCTCATTTCATGAATGGCCGCTGATAAATCCAGGACCAGGCCCTTGGTGTAGATATTCACGGCCGGAAAATCGGCGTGCAGGGAAATGCCCCCAGGTTTCAGGACACGCGTGAGTTCATTGAAGAGCTCGAACTTGTACTTGATATGCCGGAGAGTATTCTGCGAATAGATCACATCAAACTTATTGTCGGAATAGGGAAGCCGCGCCCCGAAGTCGAGATCCTGGAAGATGACATAAGGGAGTTCGCTGTTCGAGAGTTCTGTCCTTGTCATGATCTCATACGAGAGGGCGGTGACGGCGAAGCTTTCCCGCCGATAGAACTCATGAGTCTTCTCTTTATTGACTCCGTAAAATTCTACGTCAGGAAAAAGTTTTTTCAGTTCCATGATCACGCGGCCATTGCCCGCGCCGATTTCCATCACTCTGGTTTTTTCCCCCGAGAATCTATTCTTCTCAACGATGGTCTGGATGATGGAGGTGAGTTTTTGCGGACGGAGTTTCAGTTCGAGATCTGTGAGTGAGTGTGACCTTTCGGAATTATACTGAACGTTCATGGTCGGATCCATGTTCACACTCTTCACTGTATCGACACTCTGAAAATAGAGCGTCAGACAGAAGGCGATCATGGTGACTGAGAAGATGAGAAGCGTGCGGCGGAAGTACATACATTGATGAAACACTGAGCGAGCTTCTTTGACAATCACGACTTCTTGATCTTAAATAATGAAAAAAAATCCCCGGAGTGATGATGAAAATATTCCTGCTCGCAATCCTGTTTCTCGTAAGCCTTCCTGCCTTTGCTGAAGGACAGTTTGGGATCGGTGCCATGGTGGGGAACCCTACTGGTGTAAACGGAAAGTACTGGCTTTCAAAAACAACAGCGGTAGATGGAAACGCGGGCTTTTCCCTCGGAGGACACTCGAATTTCAATCTTCATTCGGATTATCTTTTCCATAGTCTTGGTGCCCTGGTGTTTCAGGACACGCATCCTCTCGACGTTTATTACGGGATTGGTGGTCGCATGAAGTTTGATGATGATATCGAACTCGGTGTTCGCCTTCCGGTAGGACTGGCGCACAGAATGGAAAACGACCGCGCTGATGTGTTTGCTGAACTTGCCCCTATCGTTGACTTCATCGGACGCACCGGATTAGAAATCAGCATAGGTATCGGTGCCCGCTATTATTTCTAAACGGAAAGTAATCTCGATCTCACAAGCTCTTGCTTTTCAGTGTAAGGAAAAATCTCTTCTATCATCTGATAGATTTTTTCGAATACCCCAAACTCATCTTCTATGAGATAAATAAGTTACTGTAATTTGTGTAACTCATAGGAGATTCATATGAAAACCCTTCTTATCCTCAGCGTATTGCTCATTTCTGTTTCTCAGAGTGTCATGGCGAGAGAGACAAAAGGACACCAGGAGAAGCCGATTTTTCCAATGATCCGGGAATTGAAATAAAAAAATGGGGCCTTTTGGGCCCCTTTTTTTAGCGTTCTATTCGACGTAGATCTTCTCTTTGATGGAAACCTTCTTTCCATAAATTTCGTTAATCCGGATCTCGCCACCGAAATTTTTCTCAATGGGTTTCTTCGGCGTGAGGGGATTGATTCTCACTTTATAATCGGCCTCAAATTTCACCTTACCGAGTTTTCCGTAGAGAACGCCTTCAGTGAGATCAATCGTCATGAGGGGTTTCGATTCCAGTGTCGGAGAAACCTTGTTCATGGAATCGATGCGGTCGTAAACTTTCAGGTTTCTTAATTTCAATTGAGCAGGAAAGGCTTCAAAAACTTTCGGCATAACCGTGCCTTCTACATCACATCCATCCATGAATTTATAAACGAGAGTCACGGGTTTGCGCATCAGGAGGACATCAGTCCAGTCAATCTTTTCTGTCTGGCATTTGTCCACGCGAAACTCTTTCATCGCTGCCGGGAGAATCTTCTTCTTACCGGGAAGGAGGGGAGAGATGAGAGAGCGTATAGAGGCCGTGGCTTCTGTCACTTCAGGAGAAGCTGCCTGAAGCATTTGAGTGAGAAAAAGTGAGAGAAAAAGGATCATGATGGACCTCCGCACATGAGCATATAGGACTGGCCAAAAAAGAGAAATCTTAATTATATATCAAAGGTGGTGGTGAATATGGACGACACGGTTCTTCGCGGAAAAAACATTCTGGTAGTAGATGACGAAGTCGATCTCCGGGAAATTGTTGCGTCTGAACTCGATTACATGGGCGCGACTGTTTATCAGGCAGGCAACATCACGGCCGCCGATGCCATTCTGAAAGAACAAAAAATTGATCTCATTATTTCTGATATCCGCATGCCAGGGGGAACCGGCGTAGATCTCCTGAGAACAGTGAAGGCGCGGAATATTTTTCTTCCGCCGATCATTCTCATCACGGGCTTTGCTGATATCACCGCCGAGGAAGCGTATGCCGAAGGTGCTGAGGCCCTTCTCAATAAACCTTTTCAGCTTGATGAACTCATTCAGGTCTCTGCGAGACTCGTGAAACCGGGACTTGAAAAATTCAGTGAAGAAACGCCGGTGCCTGAAAAAAAACTAGCACTTGAGTTTCCGACGATGCTTTCCCAGACAAAGCACTTTGAAATCGGCCGCGGGGGAGTTTATCTCACGACGGATAACTCCAGAAAATTTGATCTGGGTGAACCGATTCATCTCACCGTAAAATTCTCTGATGTGAATTTTTCCGGCGTGGTCATCCCTCGCTGGTCGAGACTCTCGGAAATAGAAAATCGCTTATGTCTGGGTCTCGAATTCATTCAAGTCAGTGAGGGAATGGATTTCTTCAAGTCTCATTGGGAAAAATCCCCGGGACTTGCGTTCATTCCCAAAGCCTACTAATTCCGTAACCAGTGGCAGGTATACCCACCTGGATTTTTTTTCAGGTAGTCCTGGTGGTAATCTTCCGCGGGGTAAAATTTCGTCGCTGGAATCACCTGAGTGACAATTGGCCTTGGCCATTTCTTAGCGGCTTCAATCTTCTGGATAGTGGCCTTCGCTTGTTCTTCCTGCTCCGGAGAGTGATAGAAAATCACGGAACGGTACTGAGTCCCTTTATCATTTCCCTGCTGGTTCACTGTCGTCGGATCATGCATCCGGAAAAAATATCCCAGAAGATCGATGTAGGAGAGTTTCGCCGGATCAAATTCCACCTGCACACTCTCTGCGTGATTGGTTGTTCCGAGTTTCACAATATTGTAATTGGGATTTTCCACTGTTCCACCGGTGTAACCGACGGTTGTGTTGATCACGCCAGGGATCGCACGGATGATGTCTTCCATGCCCCAGAAGCATCCACCGGCCAGAGTTGCGATTTCTTTTTTCATGGTTTTTGCCCCTAAATGAAAGCTCAGTAAAAGCATCAGGATGATAGTTTTCATGGGCTTATTGTCGCCTGATAGCTTCCCTCTATCAAGCCTTCGAGATTATCAATTTTTCCTGAACACCGGAGTCTGCGATAGTGGTCTTAACCAAAGAAAACCTCAGGAGGTATTTATGTTAGGTGTTGGTAAGAAATTTCCCGCGTTCAACCTGAAAGGTGTGAGTACGACAGACCCTAAGACGGCCTTCGCAGATATCCATAATCAGACGTACGAAGGAAAATGGCTCGTTGTGTTCTTCTACCCGAAAGACTTTACTTTCGTCTGCCCGACCGAGATCAAGGGATTCGGTGATCTCAACAAAGACTTCAAGGATCGTGACACTCAGGTATTAACTGCGAGTACGGATTCTGAATTCGTGCATCTGGCGTGGAAGCAGAATCACAAAGATCTCACCGGGCTTCCGTTTCCGATGCTCTCGGACATCAAGCGCGAGCTTTCCACTTCACTCGGAATCTTAGATGAAGCAGAAGGTGTCGCACAAAGGGCCACTTACATTGTCGATCCGGGTGGAATTATCCGGTACGTCTCAGTGAACGACATGAGTGTCGGACGAAACCCGAAAGAGGTTCTGCGCGTCCTTGATGCCCTTCAGACAGATGAACTTTGTCCATGTAACTGGAGTAAGGGCGAAGACACCATCAAGGTATAAGGAGGAATTATGAGTCTCGAAACATTAAAAGATCTGGTGAAAGATTATGGAAGAGATATTCGCATTAACCTTGATTCGGTTCTTTCAAGCGAAGGAGCTCCTGGACTCACTGAAGAGCAGATTTTTGGAACTTTTCTTGCCTCGGCCTATGCCAGTAAAAGTCCGAAGCTCATCGAGCTCGCCGAAGCGATTACCACTTCGAAGATAGGTGAAGCGGAACGCGAAGGTGTGAAGGCGGCTGCGACGATTATGGGCATGAATAATATTTATTACCGTTACCTGCATCTGCTGGAAGGCGAGGAAGAACTGAAAAAGCTTCCCGCCAAGCTCCGGATGCAGGTGATCGGGAAACCGGGAATCGAAAAAACGAATTTCGAGATTTATTGCCTCGCCGTTTCTGCGATCACCGGGTGTGGAATGTGTATTAATGCCCATATTCAGGAAATCCGCAAACACGGAGTGACGGATTACGGCATTCAAAGTGCCATCCGGATTGCATCCGTGACAAACGGAGCGGCACAGGCACTGGCGATTAGTTAAGTTCCTTGGTAAACTGGGAGAGTGAATAATCTCAAAGGCCCCGACGGGTTTGACCAGTTTTACGGTGAAATGTTTAAGGGGCGCTGGCCTTCACTGAAAGCGTCCCTTTTACTTCCTAAAAAACACGTTGCGATTCTCAATCCCTTCAGTAAGTTCAAATTTCCTGAAGAGCCCATCCAGATGACGGGAGTTCCTTTCCCTCATCACATCGCTGATGCCTTTCCGCATCCGGAGATCACGGAAGAGGGCTATTTCAATTACTATCTCATGGACGCGGCTTCGATATTTCCCGTCCTCGCTCTGGAACCAAAAGCGGGAGAGAGAGTGGTGGATCTGTGTGCCGCTCCCGGAGGGAAAAGTCTCCTCTGTGCTTTCCTGATGAAAAACGAGGGCCTTCTCATTTCGAACGACAGAAGCTCCGCCAGACGTTCGCGCATTCATAAAATTTTTGATGAGTATCTGCCGAAGACTCAGCAAAAAAATCATAAGGTCACCGCACACGATGCCTCGAAGTGGTGCCTCTACGAAAAAAATGTTTACGACAAAGTTCTCCTCGATGCTCCCTGTTCTTCCGAGCGCCACGTGCTTGCGGATCCAAAAGAAATTGCCCTCTGGGCACCGGGAAGAACCAAGGCGATTGCTGTTTCTCAGTTCGCCATGCTCGCTTCGGCCCTCGACATCACCAAGCCCGGGGGACTCATCGTTTACTCGACCTGTGCTTTGTCTCAGTTGGAGAACGACGACATCATGAGAAAGCTCGAGCAAAAACGCGGCGGGCGCTATGAACTCATCCGGAAAGAGTTCCCGGTGGGAGAGCCCACGGAATTCGGCTGGCAGGTTCTCCCGGATACGACAGGCTGGGGACCTTTCTATCTGTCGATGGTCAGGAAAATAAAATGAACGAGCTCGTGATCATAAAATCCGGAGAGCATCCGGATCTTGAAAAGATGTGGATGGAAAAAGCGGAAAAGCAATTGGCGCGCTTTCATCCCAATCGCCTGAAAGAATGGGTCAATGGTCGCGTGGCCTTGACGATGGCCTTCAAAAGAATGAACATCGACATCACACCGAAGGATGAGTTCCTCGGCTATCAGAAAATCAAGGGGCAGGAGAAATACACTTTTTCCATTTCTCACACCCCGGGGTGGGCGGGTGCCATTGTCGTCGCCGGAAATGTCCAGCCGGGACTCGATATTGAAAGCCTTGACCGTGAAATCGATGAAAAAATCCTCGAACGCTTCATCCATCCGTATGATGGAAAGTTTGAGCCACTCGTTCTCTGGACAGCAAAGGAAGCGGCCTACAAGTCTCTTCCGGATACTGTTCAACAAAAATTTTGGCTTCAGAGTATCCAGATCTCGGAAGGAAAATTTTCCGGGGACGGATTCCACGGTGTCTGGTCCCGCATCGATCACCCGGAGCTCATGATCATTGAAGCCTCCCGAGCGCTCTAGTCA
>CANGAC010000076.1 GCA_947451425.1 Bacteriovoracaceae bacterium
GAGGCGGCAGGCGTGTTGTAGCAGGTGATGATCTTCAGACTGACATGACTGTGACTTTTGAAGAAGCAGCTTTCGGTGTGGAAAAAGAAATCAATATTACGCGCTCATGTCAGTGCGAAACCTGTCAGGGAACTGGTGCCAAGAAAGGCTCGGGTCCAGTGACCTGTGATATGTGCCAGGGCCACGGTGAAGTCAGACGTCAGCAAGGGTTCTTCACGATTGCTCAGCCATGTCCGAAATGTCATGGCCAGGGCCAGATGATTAAAGATCCGTGTGAAACTTGTCACGGGCGTGGAAGAAATAAAAAACGCGAGAAACTCAGTGTGAAAGTTCCCGCCGGAATTGACGAAGGTCAGCGCCTGAAACTTTCCGGACAAGGTGATGCCGGCATGAACGGTGGACCTGCCGGAGACTTATATGTCCTGATTCAGATTCAGGAGCACGAGTTCTTTAAGCGTGATGAATATGACGTTCATTGCGAAGTTCCGATCAGTTTTTCTCAGGCCGCTCTCGGAACTGATATCGAAGTTCCCACCCTCGGGGGAAGAGTTTCGATGAAAATTCCGGAAGGAACTCAGTCTGGTCAGAAGATGAAACTCAGAAACAAAGGTATTACTAAACTCGGTGGCTATGGCTTTGGTGATCAGATCATCACCATTCATGTTGAGACACCGACCAAGCTTAACAAAGAGCAGAGAGACTTTTTTGCTCGACTCTCTGAGCTAGAACAGAACTCGAACCCCATGACGAAGGGTTTCTTCGAGCGGGTCAAAGAACTTTTTCAGTAAAAATCTCAAGGGGAACTTCGGTTCCCCTTTTTTATTCTCCTCAATTATTTGGCCACGGGTTAAACTCGACTGGATTAAATGAAACAGGGGTTACTATGCGTTATCTTCTCATCTTCTTACTGGTGCTCGTCTCTGCCTGCGGGGGAATGAAAACGGCCCAGAAACCGATCGATGAATCGGAAATCTCTGAAGCTGTGAAAGCCAAACTTGATGAGGCCCGTGAACTCATTCGCGCCAATAAACCAAAACCTGCGATCGCAAAACTTTCTGAGCTGAGCGATGCCAATTTAACTCCGGTTGAAAAGGCGCTGAAATATAATCTGAAAGGTGTAACACTTTTCAATCTTGGGGAAGTTCCGAAATCTATCCTGAACTTTGAAGTGGCAGAAAAATACGCACCAAAAGATACTCAACTTTATTCACAAGTTCAGCTCAACATGGCGAGCGGTCACTACATGCTCGGACAATTCACGGAGCTGAAAGAGCGTCTGGCCTTGATTGATACGAGGGCACTTACAGCCCCCGAGATGAAAAAGTATGCACAACTCGAGCTTGCTTACGGGACAAAGTTTAAAAACGATTACATGATCGTGACGTCTTCAGCGAATCTCCTGAGTGACGCTAAAACATTCGCGGAAGTTCAGGGCTCGGAATTCTACGTTCCGATGAAAGAAGCTTACGATCATCTCTCTCCGGGTGACCGCGTGAGCGTCATGGAAAAGTTCAACGGAACCGGAAACCTCGCCATTGCCTATCTGGGAAGATCAGAAGTGGAGAGTCGTCTTGTGGCCGGTGATAAATCAGGCGCAGGCGATATCGTGACCTGGCTTCGGAACCAATATGGAACTAACGAAGAAGTAGCAAACTTCCTCAGAGAATACGATCTCAGGATTTCTAACTCCAGCCGCATCAGCATGTCGGATATCGGACTTGTACTCCCTCTGACAGGTGAAAAAGCGAGCTTCGGGCAGAAGGCCCTCGCCGGCGTTGATACGGGTCTCAAGGTTCTGGGGTTAGCTGAAAACGTGAAGGTTCATACGAAAGACTCACTCGATTCCCCGGCCCGCGGAGCAGAAGCGGTTCTTGAACTCATCCGCGAAGACAAAGTGTCGATGATTATCGGCGGATTATTTCCCGAGTCAGCGACAGCTGAGTACCTTGAAGCCAGAAAGTATGGTGTCCTTTACGTTTCGCTTTCTCAGATCAATCTTCCGAAAGAAGAAAAAAACCATAACCTGATTGAAGTCCAAGGCTCGATTGAATCTCAGGTCGCCACACTCATGTCAGATGAGATGATCAATAAATTCGGAACCAGAGTGGGAGTTGTTTATCCGGAAAACGATGCGGGGAAAGCTTACCTGGATGAGATCTGGAGAAAGAGTCTTCAGAAAAATCTTTCTGTCACAAGTATTGCCGGCTTTCAGAAAAACACCCATGACTTCCGTGATTCGGCCCAGCTTTTCCTCGGACTCAAATACCCGCGCGAGCGTTCGGAAGAATTAAAAATTCTCGAGGATGTCTACGAGCATGAAAGATCTTCCATCCGCCGGGTGCAAACTCTTCCACCGGTCATTGATTTCGATTGGGTCTTCATTGCGAGTTATCCGCACGAGGCGACTCAGATCATCCCGACTCTGGGGTATTATGATGCCAACCGGATCAAGGTTATCGGCGGGCCAAGCTGGGTTTCGAAATCGCTCGTGAAAGAGCAGAAAAATCTCGGAACTCTTTATTTCGTGGGGGATGATCCGAAAGACATCAACCACGACATGCTGACGAAGTTCCAGGAACTCTATGGAAAGCCAGCTTCCCTCATCGAAGTTTTATCTCTCGATGCGATGAAAATCGGGGCTGATGCACTCAGCATTACTGGGAACGTCGGAAGCCGCGATGACTTCGATGCGCGTCTGAAGGCCGCCGGCAAACTGAAAGGTCTGACCACTGAGTGGGAATTCAAGGAAGGGGTGTGGCTCAAGAAGATGAACGCCATGACCATCACCCGTGGCGAAATCGTGAAGTTGTTTGAGGCACCGATTCAGTAGAGTCGGTTACCAAAAATTAATTCGGGTATTTCAGGTAGTAGATCTGCTCAAAATTCCGCCCGTAGTCTTCCAGGTCGAGGCCGTAGCCGATGATGAACTGGTCATCGATCTTCTTGCCGGTCAGGTCAGGTTGGATGTTTACGGCCCGTTTGTAAGGCTTGTCGAAGAGGGTCACAACTTCGAGCGAGCGGGGCTGGGCGAGAAGGATTCTTTTCTTCAGAAAGCTCAGGGCGCGTCCTGTATCAACGATTTCCTCAACTATCACCACGTTGCGATCCATCAGATTCGTCGTGAAATCTTTGTTGATGGTAATGGTGCCGTGATTCTCTTTACTCCTCCCAACTGCTTGGAGTCTGACGAAATCGATATATACCTTCACACCTTTTATCTCTCGGGCGAGATCCGCGAGGAAAACCATGCTACCCTTGAGTACACCAATCAGGACAAGGTCTTGTCCCTGATACTTTTGTGAGAGAGTGTTACCCAGCGTCTCCACAATACCTTTGATTTCCTTGGCATCGATATACTTCACAAATTGACTACCTACGAAGGTGCCTGGGAATTTGTTTTTTTCGTCGCTCATGATCTTCCTTTAGAAAAAAGGTCATTCTAGCAGACAGAATCGTTCGGTGAAAATCAGAGAAAAGAAGACGCGTTTGATCAAGAAATAGTTTCCTCATCATAAATTCTTGTTTCTAACGGTCCTAAGTGATAAATTTTGTTAATAATTAAAGGACCTTCTATGTTCAAAAAAATGCTTGATTGGTTTTCCAACGACCTCGCCATCGATCTCGGAACGGCGAACACTTTAGTATATGCAAAAGACCGCGGAATCATCGTGAATGAACCTTCAGTGGTTGCCGTTCACCAGGGCTTCCGGGGAGAACAAAAAGTTCTCGCTGTCGGTAAAGAAGCGAAAGAGATGTTGGGACGTACTCCCGGTTCCATTAAGGCCATTCGTCCGATGAAAGACGGAGTGATTGCAGACTTCGAAGTGACTCAGGCGATGTTGAAATACTTCATTCAGAAATCTCTTAATGGTTCGAAGCTCATCAAGCCAAGAATTATTATCTGTATCCCTTTCGGAATTACACAGGTGGAAAAACGCGCAGTAAAAGAATCAGCTGAACAAGCTGGTGCCCGCGAAGTTTATCTCATCGAAGAACCTATGGCGGCCGCTATCGGTGCTGGTCTTCCGATTACTGACCCATCTGGAAACATGATTGTTGATATCGGCGGCGGTACGACAGAAGTTGCCGTGATTTCTCTCGGTGGTATCGTGTACTCAAAATCAGTACGCGTTGCTGGTGATAAATTTGATGAAGCTATCGTTTCGTATATCAAGAAAAAATATTCTCTTCTCATCGGTGAAAGAACTGCTGAGATGATCAAAATGTCGATTGGGAATGCTTATCCATTCGATGATGAAGTGAAGACCTACGAAGTGAAGGGCCGCGATCTGATCGCCGGCGCTCCTAAGACCATCGAAGTCACTTCAGATGAAATCCGCGAAGCCCTCGCAGATCCTATTTCGGAAGTTGTTGAAGCGATCAAAATCTCTCTTGAGAAGACTCCTCCGGAGCTCGCAGCTGATATCGTGGATAACGGAATCATTCTCGCTGGTGGTGGATCACTCCTCGCTAACCTTGATATCCTGATCAAGGAAAAAACAGGTCTTCCTGTTTCACTTGCTGAAGACCCACTTACTTGTGTGGTCCGTGGTTGTGGAATGGCGCTCGAATCCCTGACGCTTCTTCGTCAGGTGACGACACTTAGCTAGTTTTAAGAAGGGACGATGTCTCAAACCTTTTTCAGCAAACTGGACCAGGCAGAAAAGGACAATCGTCTCAATGCTCTTGTTAATAACAGGGGCAAAGTCACTGTCTGGGTGAAGGGTCAGAAAGAAAAACAGCTTCTCAACACCATGTCTTACGATAAGGAGAGATCTCTCCTTATCCTGGATACACAGATCGATGTCTTTCCTGTGAACTCATCTCTCCTTTGCAGTTTCGAATTTCGCGGGATGAATTTTTTTGCCACGATTATCTTCCAGAAAAGTAGTGGTGGATTTGCGTGCCTGAAATTTGATACCGAATTATACAAATCGGAAAAGCGCTCAAGCTTCCGGCTCATGACGTTCCCACTCTATGAAGTCTGGGCAGAGTTCAAACTTGATGAAGCCTATGAAGGCGGGAAAGTGATCGACTTTAAGAGCAAACAATCGACGACGGCGATCTTTAATAAATTTCTCACTCTCATTGATGGTGATAATCCGGATTCTTCCGTGCTGAAAATTCGCGTCCAGGATTTGTCGACGACCGGAATGGCCCTGCATATCGGAGAACTTGAAGAGAAATATTTTCCGAAAGATGCCGTCTATAAGAATGTGAAAATCAAGTTTACGGATGATGAAGTGAATATTCCGGAACTCAGAATTCTTTATGCCGTTAATTATGTTGGCTCGGACAAGAATCTGAAAAAGTTTAAGGTCGGAATTCATTTTGAGAATCTACCGAACTCTCTTGATCATTGGTTGGGAAAAAAGATCAACAGTCTTCTCCGTGAAAGTGATCACAACAAAGACTTTGAGAATTTCAAAAAGTGAAATCTCCCTACCTTGTTTTTATCCTGCTCTTTTCCTGCTCAGCTCTCAGGAAAACGGATTCACCCCGCGAAGGGAAATATGTTTTTTCCTACACTGATCTCAGTGGGGATTTCCGGTACATGCGGGAAATCAGAACGATTAAAAAGAAGATCGTTACCAGGACCCAGATCCTCCTCCCATCCGCGGGTGCTGACAGGATTGTGGAAAAGAGCGTGACCGTTTCCCAGAAAGGGAGTGTGCGCGAAGGGAAATCCCGGGCACTCGTTTTCAGGCCAGTGGCCTCGGAATTCACGGTGTGGCTTGAAGGGAAGAAGTACTCCACCCGCATGCAGATTGATCCCAAGACAAAGGCCATGAGGGTAACGATGGATAGTCCGGAGTCAAAGTGGCAGGGCCGGAAAGAGTTCCCGTTTCCCCGGGGAAAGCACTTTTGCTTCTATACGCAAATACCAGACTGCCTTTATCACAATCAGATTCTTCCCCGGGCGTTCGAAAATAAAAAACAGTCGTATGACTTTTTTGTGATCTGGGACAACTACCCCTACGTCCAGGAACAGCTGAATAATGTCGGGAAAGAACTCTTTTCTCATGCAACAGTAAAATATGATGGTGAACCAAAGGGAAGAATCCGCTATATAATAGAAGTGGATGAGCAGGTCCTGCTTTATCAGTTTACGAAGAATTTTGAACTGGCAGGCTCTTCCTGGATTTCTCAGGGAATCAACATGGTGAAGCCTGGAGAAGAAGTAAAAACAGAAGAGGAATGAGGGCACGTTGGATAATTTTGGGCAGTTTGTAATCTCAGGCATCAAGGGCACAAGTCTCACTCCGGAAGAAACGGAAGCCATCCGCGATGAAAAAATCGGCGGCATCATTCTTTTTACCCAGAATTTTGAAGATCCCTCTCAGTTAGCCGAGCTGGTAAACTCAATCCAGAAACTTCGCGATGAGTACCCGCTTTTTATTTCTGCGGACCAGGAAGGTGGAAGAGTGATGCGCTTTAAAAAGCACTTCACGCAATTTCCTTCGATGCTTGATCTCGCGAGAATGGATTCCCCGAAATTAGTTTTTGAAATCCATCAGGTCATGGCCAAAGAAATGTCTGCCTGTGGGATCAATCTCACTTATTCCCCTACCTGCGACATTCTCACGAATCCTGACAACAAAGTGATCGGAGATCGGGCGTACGGTACCGATGCAGTGACAGTGGAAAAATATATCAGCGCTGCGATTCGCGGTCTCCAGACTAATGGAGTTCTCGCGTGTGCCAAACATTTTCCGGGTCATGGTGATACGTCGAAAGATTCTCACTTCGATCTGCCGCTCGTGAAAACCAGCATCGCTCAGATGCGTGAAAGAGAAATGATCCCGTTTGTGAAAGCATCGAAGTCGAGAGTTGAGTTCATGATGATGGCGCATCTTCTCGTCGATGCCATTGATGACAAACTTCCTACCTCACTTAGTCCGAAGGCCTACGATTTCCTGAGACAGGAAACGAAGTTCAGTAAGATTGTGGTAACGGATGATATGGAAATGAAGGCCATAGCTGACAGATTCAGTACGGAAGAAGCAGCTCTTCAGGCGATTACCGCAGGTGCTGACATTCTGGTCTACAAGACGATGGAAAACGCCATGAAAGCGGTTAACGTGATCCGTGAACACTCAAAGAAAAGGCTCCTGAAGAAAGAGATCCTCGATGAGAAGCAATCGAGAATCGAAAGATGCAAGAAAGAGAACTTTGCTAATTACCAGCCCATCTATATTCCCAAGATCGCCGATGTCTTTCATTCCCAGGATGCCAAAGTGCTCATGGATCAATGGAATAAATTTCTGACTGCGAAGGTCTGAAACGGTCAATTTTTCCCTTTTACCTGATATTCCCAACGCTTAGCAATTTATTGCTAATCTTAAAGTAGATCTCATCAGAGTGAGGTTACTGAATTGATGCAGATATTTTTGCGTAGTGTTTTAATTTCTATGGCACTCATTGTTCCAGGCTATCGCGCGTGGTCTCAAAATATTTGTCCGCAAGATTTCAATCAGATCGGCCCGACATGTATTAATTCGATTCAAAGAGAATTTCAAAATGTTCCGATTCCTTTAAATCCAGAAATCATCGGGACGATGGTTTTTTATAAAACCGAAAATGGTGAAGTCGGAAAATTAAAAATCGAATCCGTTCTTCTTAACCGCACGGAATGTATTGTTTATCTGGATGCTGTTACCTATGCGGGTGATCAGACCTTCACTCCGAATTCATCTATCTCAATTAGTCTGGCGAATGATCAATGGCTTCCGAATCTGATCTACCTTGATAAAGATGGTACTGCCGGACTGGAATTGAAGCGTGCGGGAAATACCTGCGGTCTGGTTTTCTCTGAGAAAGTAAAAATTATTAAATACGGCCAGACTGGGGAAATTTCTAAGCGGAAAGAAAATAATATTCTCTTCTACGCGCCTCTGGTTCTGGTGTTCATCGCGATCTTCATCATCGTCCGGGTCTTCCTCGAAGAACAGGATAAATTCAAGACTCAGGAAGCTCTCGAAGATGCTGAGAACGCGAAAGTAAAAAATACTCAGCTCTTTATCCGTCTTACTCGTCCCTTCTATAAGAGATACTTTGTTCCTTTAGTTCAGGGTTCGAAAAACAAGCAGGGTCTTAAGACCAAGTACCGACAGAAGCTCGCCAACGCTGGTCTTACGAAAGACATGACTCCCGAAGAATTTGTTGCGTTGAAATTCTTCATGATTCTCGGCGGCCCGTTTGTCTTCCTCGCCATTCGCTGGATCGTCGAAGAACAATGGGATCTCAGTTACATTCCTCTTGTTGCCATCGCCGGGTATTTCTATCCGGAAATGTGGCTCTCAGGACTGATTGATCAAAGACGAAACAAAGTTCTCCTCGCGATGCCTTTCATCGTCGATATGCTGGCCCTGTCAGTTGAAGCGGGCCTGGATTTCATGGCCGCTATTCAGCGGGTAATTGAAAAGGCTCCGCCGAGTCCGCTGGTGGAAGAATTTGAAATGCTGATTAAGGAAACTAAGATCGGTTCCTCCAGGGCAGAAGGTTTAAGACAGCTGAGCTGGAGAGTGAACATCATTGAGATCAACTCATTCTGCGCGACACTTATTGCTGCAGATTCTGTGGGGGCGTCGATTGCGCCGATTCTGAAACAATTATCAAATGAGCTCCGGGTGAAGCGTTCATCCCGTGCTGAGCAATTAGGTGCTACAGCAGCAACGAAGATCCTGTTCCCCATGATTCTTTTTATCATGCCGGCAGTGATCATTGCGATTTTTGCACCCATGGGCCTTAAGGCCTTATCAGGAAATCCATGAAAGTTAACGTAGCCCATAACGGAAATGTTTTTGTGAAAGATGTGCAGATTGCAGATAACTTCTGGCTGAAGCTCACGGGCTATATGTTCCGTCCCAAACCACATGTTCCGGGAATCCTTTTTGATACGAATTCGATTCAGACCACTTTCATGAGTTTCGATCTAGATCTGGTGTTCCTGGATAAGGAAAGCAGAGTGGTGAAAGTCATCCGCAACATTAAACCGTGGCGGTTTACGAAATTTTATTTTAAAGCGAAAAAGACTCTCGAACTTCCGGTCGGCCTACTTCCCGCAGATTTGAAGGAAGGCGACGTCCTGGAGGTTATCTATGTTTAAACTCGTCGCTGTCGGCGGTAGATTACGGGGTAAGGAATTTATTCTTGAAGAGGGTGAGAACACGATCGGCCGCGCTCAGGAATGTACCATCTCGCTTCTCGCCGAAGGTGTCTCGAAGAAGCACCTCAAGATTACCGTTAACGGTGATACTGTTTTTGCGGAAGATCTGGGAAGTGCCAACGGAACGCTTGTGAATGAAAAGCCATTATCAAAGGCGACTTTGAAGAATGGCGACAAAGTGATTCTGCCGAATCTTATCCTTCAGCTGGTTTATGTCACTGAGAAAAAAATCATCATTAAGAAGAAGGTGCTAAAAGATGGTTCTTCGGAAGATGAGTCCTATGATGACCTTCAGCAGGTTGAGCCCATGCCTCAATCAATTGTGGCCAAGCCGATCTGGATTTTTAAGCATAAAATCATGCCGATTGTTTACAGCTTCAACGAACAGTATGAATGGGCCGCATTGGTGGGAATTCTTCTCTTCATCTTCATCGCCATAAACATCGCCCTCACGATTCTCCCGGTTCTACGTGACAGCCGGGATCTCCTGACGGCTGAGATTGCGATGAGAGGGAAACAGTACGCCGCCGAAGTTGACAGGTTCAACAACGTTTATCTTCGTGATAAAAACCTCGATAATGTCAACACTTCCTTCCTCGAGAGTGCCGATGCTGAAGGTGTGACGAGTTACCGTTTGTTTGATAACGAGGGCCGGATTATTCGACCTATCGCCGAGCTCAACGCCTTCATCAACGATCCGTTTGATAACCTTGTCCGCAATCTCTATCGCCTGGAAAAAAACCAGGACGTGACCGTGACGAAATACCTCGGTAGTAACATCATCGGAATTGCCCGCGCGATCAAGGCCCATGATAAGAATCTTGGGCGTGACGTCGTCGTCGCGATCATTACGATTAAATTTTCACCTTCGTCTCTCGCACGGGAAGCATCGAATAACCAAAAAGCTTATCTTGAGTCACTTGTGACTTCAGCGATGGTGGCCATCATCTTCTTCGGTATTCTTTATTACATGACCATCCGTCCTCTGGATGAAATGCGAAGGCAGATCGAACGCGTTCTCCGGGGTAGACAAAAAGAACTTCAGTCAAACCAGCTCTGGAAGGAAGTCATTCCTCTGCGGAACACGGTGAACAGCATTCTCTCGAGACTTCGGGACTTGCAGAATACAGATACCGGCAACATGCAGGAGATTGAGGAAGACGGCTCTTACCTCAGGACACTCCATGAATTCATGCTGGGTGCTCAGGGACCGGTGATGATTTTGAATGCGGAGAAAGTCATTCAACACATTAACCTTGAATGTGAGGATCTTATTGGTATCCGCGAGAACGCCTCTCAAGGGCAATCGATTCTTGATACGGCCCGCGACCAGGGCTTTGCAGCTACGATCATTGATCTGTGTGATAAGTCTGCGACCAATGAAGGCTGCAATCAGAAAGAAACATATGATGTCGCGGGGAAAGAAATAGAAATCAACGTAGCTACGATCATCGGTAAAGATAAGTTTGCGAAGGGCTTTTATATTACCTTCGTAAGGAACACCTGATGGCCAAGAACGTCCTTGTCCTGAAACATTTTGAATCACCAAAAGAAGCTGGAACGTATTTCCGGCTGGTGACTCTTACTGGTTCAACCAAGGGTGAGTCTTTTGTCCTTCTTGGCAACCGCATCGTCATCGGTCGTGGTGACAAAACTGACGTGAAAATAAATGATGCTAAAGCGAGCCGCGAGCACTGTGAGATCACGAAAGTTGGCGATACCTGGGTTGCCACTGATCTCGGATCACAGAATGGGGTCATGATTAACGATAAGAAAATCACCCAGCAGGCCCTGGCAGAAGGTGATAAGCTGATTGTTGGTCAGACTGTTTTCAAGTTTGCCAAGGTTGAGGTCAGCTCAAAAAATAAGGTGATCAAGGAAAGTAATGACGATCCTGAGGAAGAAGGAAAGAAAACGGCCATTCCGTTCCTCATTCTTGTCGTCATCTTCCTGGCCCTGTTTCTCTTTGATGATTTTTCTCCGAAACCGGAACAGAGAATGAATGGCGTCGCCCGTACCACCCCTATTGAAATGGCGGCCAGTGAGGACAGTGCTATCCGGAAACGCCGGCTGAACGAAGATAAGCAACTGAAGGAAAAGCTCAATGCTATTTTCCAGCGAGGGCTCAGAGAATACAGGGAAGGGAATTACTATAGGGCGATTCACGAATTTAATCTGGCACTCATCATTTCCCCTCAGGATTCCCAGGCAGAGTTCTATCTACGTAAGTCCAAGGAAAGACTGGACGATTCTATCCGTCAGGAGATCCAGAAAGCGCAAAGGGATGAATCATCGTTAAAATATAAGAGTGCGATTGTGTCTTACTGTTCGATCATCAGGCTTCTTTACAACGTGCCTGAAGATCAGCGGTATAAGGATGCCGAAAAGAAAATTAAAGACCTCGAATTAAAACAAGGACTGGAAGAGGGTGAGACTAGCTGTCTTAAAAAACAACGTACCAATTGATACCGTTCTGGTGGAAACACCGGACGAATCTGAAAGGTACGAAATTTATGTGGGAAGGGCAGAAGACTGCCACGTGAGGATCGATGATCCTCTGATCTCGCGACATCATGTTGTGATCTCCAACGATCACAACGGATGGTATTGTGAGAAGCTCACCAAGCTCGGCACGATGTCAGTGAATGGAAAAGACACAGGCAAAGTGACCCTGAAAAATGGCGACGAAATTAAATGCGGCATCTATTCACTCCTGATCTCTGAAATCGGCGCCTCACAGGTAATGCCGCAAACCAGAGACTACCGACCTTCGCATACAAGTA
This sequence comes from Bacteriovoracaceae bacterium, assembly GCA_947451425.1. GTDB lineage: Bacteria > Bdellovibrionota > Bacteriovoracia > Bacteriovoracales > Bacteriovoracaceae > Peredibacter. Next base: position 11,953 of record CANGAC010000076.1, read on the forward strand.
TTGAAGAACCAGTGATGACGGCTCCAATTTCTGCCCCCAGAAGGACAGAAATCATCCCGGCCTCTCAGCCGGAGACCTCTACTTCGAGAAATGATGAATCCATGGGGCTTGATCCATTGAATGATTCTGAACTCCAGGAAGATTCTTTCGAGACCTCTCCTGTGAATGATGAATTGAATCAGGATGACTTGATTCAGGATGATTCAGGCGGCGATTTCCTGAATGAATCAGCTTCATCTGATTCCCAGGACAATCAGGAGATGAACGAGAGTTTTGAAACGGATAATAATGAAGTTGTAGCCCAGGATGAATTCGGAATCTCTGCTCTGGAGCCAGAGGAGCGCACGCGTGTCGATCAAAGTTTTGTCAATTACGAACTCATTCTCTTCGGTGAACACGCACCGTATGACCGTTACATCATCAACAAAAGCGAAACCTTCATCGGGCGGGATGTTAACAAGTGCCAGATCATCCTGACAGATCCGGAAGTTTCGTCTGTTCATTCTGTGGTCAAAAGAAACGGAAGTGTCATCCTTCTCGAAGACTTAAACTCTTCGAACGGAACAATCCTGAATGGTCAGCGGATTAATCGCTCCGCCATCATGCCGGGTGATGAGTTTGTCATCGGAAGTACGAGCTTTACCCTCGAAGTGAAATCAGATCTCCTCAATGCAGAACGAGATCGTCTCATGCCGGTCGAGCAGGGTCAGGTCATCGAAACTGAGGAAATCGAAGAAGAACTCGTCGACTCGGATGAAGCTGACAGCGCTTTTGACAGCAATGCCCCGGTCGAGAAATCTCTCCTGAAGAGACTCTGGAAAAATCCTGCCCATAAAAAGCGGATGATCGCCGTTGGCGGTCTTCTCCTCCTTGGACTTTTTCTCTACGAGCCGGAAGAAGAAGTGAAGCAGGCCCCGAAAAAGCCGGTGACCGTGCAGACACCGAATCAGAAACCGAAGCTCAATCTTTCTCAGGAACTTCAGAATAAACGCAACGTCGCCTATGAACTGGGCGTTTCCTTTTTCGAGCAATCCCGTTTCACTGAAGCTCTCCGTGAATTTGAGACTGTTGTTTCCATTGACCCTGAATATAAAAAAGTAACTTCCTATCTTTCTGAAACCAAGGCCGGCATCAAACGTCTTGAGGAACTCGAAACTGAGCGCCGGGCAGAAGAAGAAAGGATCAAGACCAAGAAAATTATTGACGAGCTTCTGACGAAGGCCCGTGAAGCTGTGAAAGAACATAAAGTTCAGGTCGCAGAAAGTTATTTCTCCCAGATCACAGAAAAAGATCCTGAGAATATTGAGGTGGCACAGCTAAAACTCGAGCTTGAAGCCTGGCAAAAAGAAGAAGAGAGAAAAACGCTGGAGCTTGCTTCGAAGACTGCGGCAAGAAAGCGCATGGTCGATGCGCTCATTCCCGGGAAAACTCTTTATCTGAAAAAAGAATGGTACAAGGCAACTCTGAAACTTGACGACTTCCTCCGGAAGCAGGGAATGGATGAGGATCTGATCAAAGAAGCGAGTGACATGCTTAGTGATGCAAAGAATGAACTTAATTCTGAACTTGGACCTGTCATCGGTAAGGCTCGCTCTCTGAAAGAGGGACAGGATCTCAAAGCGGCGTA
>CANGAC010000077.1 GCA_947451425.1 Bacteriovoracaceae bacterium
GAAGTCCATGTTACTTTTCAGGAAGAACTGCAAGCGAAGCCGGGCATTCTTGATCTTTAAAAGGAGATGTTCCGGATTGAAGGGCTTAAGAATAATATCATCTGCTCCGGCCTCAAGGCACTGGCGAACATGCGCATCCAGCGTAGATCCTGAAAGCATAAAAATGGGAGCGACTTTATCTTTATAGCGGATGACCTTCACCAGTTCGGAACCTGCAAGACCCGGAAGATTCAGGTCCACGAGGTAGATGTAGGGAGTCTCCGGGGAGGTTTCGGAATTCAGAAGATAGTCTTCTGCTGAATGATAAACATGGACCTTATAGTTTTCCATTTCAAGCAGGAGTTTCATCTGGCGGGCCATCAGGACGTCGTCTTCAATGACGATGAAATTTTTTGTGTGCATTTTCATTCCTCCCCATGATGGGTTTCGATTTTTTCCAGGAGCTTCTGGTACTCTGATATGAAATACTCATCTGACCTTTCGGTCTTTTCGTTCTTTCTGAATCCTTCCGCGAGGCCTCGCATGATCACTGTCTCCACGTCCCGGAAGTCGGGCTTACTCAGGAAATCGAAGGCCCCGTACTTTGCTACTTCCATCATGAGCTCGTGGTTTCCGAAGGCAGAGTAAAAGACGACCGGCACATCGATTCCTCTCCGGCGGACCTCTTTGATAAATTCCACGCCGCTCATGACGGGCATGGAGATGTCGCAGATCACGCAGTGGATGTTTTCCTTCTCAAGAATCTCAAGGCCTTCTTTGCCGTTGTATCCGGTGAAAATCCTGCTCGCGTATGGCTTCAGGATGAACTCCATATTCTCAACAAGTAGTTTCTCGTCATCAATGATCAGTAGATTTTTCATGTTTCCTCAAGCTCTCTTTCGTTTTGCGTTTTGACTGAGTATCAGGCGGATTTTTTCTTTCCCCGCCAGAGACATCCCATGGAGGATTCCCTGATAATTTGCGTTCTTCTTTCCGGAAGGTGTTTGTCCGTCGGGGATGATGGTCACGTAGCCCACGAAAGGCTCACTGAACCTGGCGATGGCATACGGAGGAATATCCTCATCGAGCATGAAGCTCAGGACATTTTTTTCAAGGGAATTCAGGATGACGGGATTTTCCAGGTAGCAGATCCGCTGCTCATCCTTTGGCTTCAGATAGCGCGAGTCAACTTGCCGGTGCTTACCCAGAAACATAGATTCAAAAGAGCTGAATAGTTTCATCTCCAGACGCTGAGTCACGGCCAGGATCAGTGGGTAGTCGAAGATTTTTCTGAGAGCTTCGGATTCCGACCGAGTGCCAAAGATGATCAGCATCGGTGGTCTCTTCATTTCTTTAAGCGAGCCGATGATGGTCTTGAGCTGATTCAGGTCGGGCCCGTCAGCGGTCACGAGGTCGAAGAAAATAATGCCGGGAGATAGCCGGTAAAGCTTTCTTACTGCTTCTTCCGTATTCCGGAACACCTGATACCAGCTATTCTGTGAATGTTTATAAAGTTCTTTGAGAAAAGATTTATCCCGTGTGAAGACACAGAGATGCTGAGTGCGCGGATCGAATTGATCTTCCTTCAAGTCAATCCAGGTTTCGACGGTTTCGGGATAAAGCGTGCTTTCATTGAGCTCGGCTTCCGGACCCGGATAAGGAAACCGGACTTCGTACGTTCTCGCAAAAGGGGAATTCACTCCGCCTTCAGTCGTTGAGACAATTGGCAGGGTGACTTCTTCTTCATTCCCCGTCATCGGGGCGCGCAGAGTGACTGAATTCGTGAGAGCGATATCCGTTTCAAGATAAAAACCGGCAGAGTTAATGGCCGAGAACGCAGAAACAATTCCTAAGCTCGCACTCACTTCGGAGTATTCAGCTGGGGGAGGAATTTGGATTTTTTTCTCGTCAAAGGCAATCTGAAAACAGTCCTGCATGAATTCCTCACACGAAAGACCCGCGAGATGAAGAAAACTCACGCCAGATGCCAGGAACCTGGCACCGTCACGGAGTTCGCTTTCGGTCTTACAAAAAGCTGCAAACAAAGTCTCACGGAAAATTGAGCAGGACTTGAGCCACCGGACCGTTTCGATCATTTTCTCCGGGGAAGCGGCGTCGATCACAACGATATGAGGGTTCAAGGTGAGGCACAGATCGACCAGTTCTTCCTTCGCAGGATTCCCGCAGAAAATCTGGCACTCCAGTTTCAGCGCTTCCTTTTTGAGTTCGAGTGGAAAGTTCTCATCCCGTCCATGGTAGAGAAGTATTTTCATGTGTCAGACCCACTTTCCTTGAAGGCCTTAAGAAGCGCGTGGATCGTCATCGGGTCATAATGCCGGAGCTGACTTTTTTCATTCAGAAATTCTTTCATCGCCAGAAGCGGACAGAGTTTTTTCCGGATCATGAGTCCTGCCAGTGCATTCGCCAGCGAGATAATTCGTGCCATGGGATAGACGCGGTTACCTTTCAGACCATGCGGAAAGCCTTCCCCACTTGAGAGCTCGTGGTGCTGGTGAACAATCTGAATCACCTGAGCTGAAACTTCAGGGACGAGGCTCAGCATGTCTGCGCCCGTCCTCGGGTGATCCTTATAGAGGGCCAGGTCCGCAGCATTCATCTCATGGGGCTGAAGTTCTATAACGTGCGGAGGAAGATTCACGAAGCCGATGTCCTGAAGATATGCCGCCAGAGTGATGGCTTCAAGGGTCGAAGGACCGATCCATTGAATGTTTCGTGAAATGATTCCGGCGAGAAAAGAAACAAGGAATGCTTTGTTATAGAGCTCCGGTGAAAGCTGTGAGAAATCAGTCATGATTTTCCGGAGTGATTGCGACTCCTGAATGAACTTAAACGAATTCCTCGACATGTTTTTGCATTCGATCACGAGATCGGGTCTCAGTCCCCTCACGTTAAACTCTTCAATGAACTTTTCGGAAACTTCCACCATCTGAGAGAGAACCTGGCTCTTGGCCACGGTACTTTTTGTCATGGACGTTTTCAGGACTTCGTTCAGGAAATTGATGTAGTTTCTGCGCTCTCTCGTGAGGAAGTAAAAATATTTCACGCCGTCATTGGCGTACTTCTTTACTTGAGTAGAAGTGAGACTTTCACCCCGGCCGATGACTTTCACAAAATGATCCGGGCTAATCCTGAGGTAGTGATCAAAGATCACCGGTGTTTCAGAAAAAAACTGTGCGATATCCACCCGGGTGCAGTCTTTGTCAGACACTTCGCTGTCCGGGATCACCGGGAGAGATGGATCTTGCGACGATTTTTTCCAGGACTCTGAGGGTGTGAGGTCATTCAGGTAATCGACGATGTTGTTCACGGAGAGCGGTCTTACGAAAGTTTTGGAAATTCCGGCGCGAAGAGAGTTGCTGCATAATTCTTTGTAATCGTCGGATCTCTTCTGATCAGGAAAAACCATGATGACCTGAACTGCGGGGTGCTTGAGTTTTAAAAACTTCAGCACCTCAATCCCGGAGTGATTCTGAAGATCCGGATCGAGAAGAACAGCGGAGTATTTCTGCTGGTAAACCTTCAGCTGGCATTCTTTTCCTTCACGTACATGATGGCAGTCGAAGCCTTTAGATGAGAGTGTCTGAAGCACGTCCTGGCTCCACCGTGTATCGGCGGTAGCGAGGAGAATTTTTGGTGCAGCTGTAGCTTTTGTATTGCTTTGCATTTATGAGATATTAGGCGAGTTTTAATAAAGATCAATGATCAAAGTCACTGATTTTAAGGCGGTTTGCGAAGGGAATTTAGATATAAGATTAGTTAATTAAGGTTGTCCTAATTGATTCATAGGATTATCTCTATCGGAATTAATAAAAATTCAGAAGTTTTATTTCTGGATGAGCTCGATCTTATAGCCGTTCGGATCTTCAATGAACGCAATCACTGTTGTTCCATGCTTCATGGGGCCCGGCTCGCGGGCGATCTTCACTCCGGCCTTTTTTAATTTCTCGCAGGTCCCGTAGATATCCTGAGTGCCCAGAGCAATGTGTCCGAAGGCATCTCCCATTTCATAGGAAGACTTTCCGTAGTTATACGTGAGCTCGATGCAGGGATCATCTTTGGTCTTTCCGTAGCTCAGGAAGGCCAGCGTAAATTTTCCCTCCGGATAATCTGTGCGTGACACAAGATTCATGCCGAGAAGTTCAGTGTAAAAGCGGATCGACTGATCGAGGTCATTCACCCGGATCATGGTGTGGAGGTATTTCATCAGGCAAGACTAACATATCAAGGAGGTGAAGCGCTGCTGGAAAGTAAATCTTATGGAGAAGAAATGATGAAGGGCACGCAGCGGCAGGTTCATACTTAGTCAGACAGCAACTATCCAGGACGGAGGATTGCATGAACGCAACCGCAAAACTATTCATTCTCGTTACACTTTTCTCTCTCTCCTTTGTCGCCGAAGCAAAGCTCATCCAGATTATTCATACCAACGACCTTCACTCTTATTTTCAAGGTTATACCGGGAAAGAAGACTCCGGTGGGTACGCGAGAGTCATGACAAAGATTAAACAATTGAAAACCGCGGCTGCCGGAAAAAACATCGAGGTCATTCAACTGGATGCCGGAGACTGGGGAGAGGGAACATCCTTCTTCCTCGCTGATAACGGCGCCGATTCCCTTCGCGCCCTGGAGATGCTCGGCGTGGAAGTGGCGACCATCGGCAATCACGATCATCTCGTCGGCGGAAAGGAACTGGCCGCTCAGATCCGCGCCTCCGGTGTGAAAACAAAATTCACCGTCGCCAATGTCATTCCGACAGCGGACATGGAAATCGGAGATACCATCACTCCTTTCGTGGACCTTGACCGCGCAGGAATTCCCATCCGCGTGATCGGTCTCACGACAGATGAAAATTATTTTCAGTACTCGTTTGCGCCCGGAAAAATTCTTTCCCCCAGCGCCACCGCTGAAGAGCAGGGCCTCAAGGCAAAAAAAGAAGGGCGTGAGCTGGTGATTGCGCTCACCCACATTGGTCAGACCAGTGACCAATCCCTTGTCCGCAACACTTCGGCGATTGATGTCGTCATTGGCGGACACTCTCACACAAAAATCACCACCGTTGATTACGAAAAAAATAAGAATGGGAAAAACATTCCGATCGTCCAGGCCTGGGCGCATGGCCTCGGTGTCGGGACACTTCTCCTTGATGTGAAAGAGAATGGAAATGTGTCTGTCGTCGAATATAAACTTCATGAGATTGATGCAACGACCATCCCGGATCCCGCGATGACGGCGTTAGTGGAAGCCGCTTCTCCCCGGAGAAACCAGAATCTTCAGTTCCCTTACAATGAAGTGCTGGGTGAAACGAAAACACCGATGTCCGGATACGTCGCCGGAAAACCTGTCCTTCGATCGAGCTGCTGGGGCCGCCATATGGCCACCGCCGCGAGACAGGCGGTCGGAGCAGGAGTCGGAATTCACATCTCGCACTTCGAAGGGATGTCGAAACCGGCTGGAGTTGTGACCTACGCCGATCTCGCTAATGAGTTTCCGCATTTCAGAAAATACGGTGACCAGGGGTGGGAAATTGCCACAGTCACGATGTCGGGATGGAAACTCCGGATCATGATGAAAGTCATCAGTAGCCGCGGATACGGAGTCACATTTTCAGGACTCGGTTATCTGGATCAAGGCTCAGTGGAAGACAAAGCGCTTTATCGGATTGCGATCCCGGCGGAAGTCGCCCTCGCCATCAAGACCTCCATGCCGGGATACCGGAACTATCTCCAGGGATTAAAGTACACCGGGAAATATTACTGGCCGGTGATGGCCGATTACATCCGGAAGCACACTCCGCTTAGTTGCAATTAGCATCACCAGCTCCCGCAGAAAGCAGAATGACAGTTACAGAGTTCCTGACACTGCTTATTCGGCTTAGGCATCGAGTAACAATCAGCGCAGTGGAATTCCGGTTTCGTTCCGTTCAGGCGTCGTGAGACATCTTCTTCGGAGCAGAATTCACCATAAGCCCATCCGAAATAGGTACACTTATACATGTCACCCTTGTCGTTACACGAGACATTCTGAATCTCGCAGGAAATGCCCATGGCGTAGGCAGAAAAACCACTTAAGAGACAAAACAGAACCAGAAACACTTTCATATATGACCTCCTATTGGCCGCACACCATCCTTACCATCTTCGCCATTTTCTTGACGAGATCGTCTTCCGGCATAGATTTCAACTTCACGAGATACACGTCGGCGTAACACTTCTTCGCTCCGTACGGAGATGTCTTCCGCACGAGTTCAAACTCCGGTTTCACGCGGCGGTTGTGCTCCTCCACGATGAAGACCGGAAAATATCCGGCGCATCTTCCCTGGCGACAAAGCTCGAGTCCCGATTCTAAGAGTGTGACCTCGTAGAGGACTTTTCTTTCGTACGCCGTCTCGGGCCACCCATCGAGACCCTTGGCCTTGGTGGGACTTCCGTTCAAGGGAGCGATCGGAACCACGAATGGAATCTCTTCCTGATCCGTTTCCTTAAACGCGTTCTTCTTTACGTACACACCCATCTCAATCGAACGGATCTTTAAAAAATCCAGTCTCGGATGCGGCACCGGCAGATAGGTAATTCCCATATCCACTTTGTGATCAAGAACGAGCCTTTCAATCTCTCCTGGAACTGCTTCGTAGAGCTTCAGCCCCTGGTTCCAGCCAATCTGCTCGAGACCTGAGAGAAAGTACGTCGAGAAAACTTCAAAGGAAGCGAGCCGGAGCGGGGAGAGTTTCTTTTCCTCGCGAATGCCAAGAAGTCCTTTCTTGATACTCTTCCAGTCTTCGATCATCTTCTTGGCGTCCGGAAGAAAGGCCCTCGCTTCTGAGGTCAAGGTCACCTGTCGTCCGATCGGCGCCAGAAGGGGGATCGAAAGATCGTCTTCCAGTGAGTGAAGGATTTTCGAGAGTGCCCCGGGGGTGATCCCAAGGAGCTCGGCGGCCTTCCGCACGTTTTCTGTCTGAGAGAATGTCACAAAGGCTTCGAGTTTGTATGTTTCCATAATGGATACATATATATCAAAACATTCACTTATTATAAACAATCAAGTTCGCTATCTTCGGTCCATCCCAAAGGAGGGACATATGTTAGCGGTTAGACAGGAAATGACAGAATCGAAGATGAAAAACGTTGAGCTCGCCCTGGCGCACTATCAGCACCAGATGAGAGTTCACCCATTCCGGACCCTGATTGCTCAGGGTCTCGTCACTGAAGAAATCGGCAAAGAGTTCATGAAGCTTCAGTACATCGATTCAACCCTGTGGGTCCCCATGCTTGCGATCATGAAGGACCGGGTGAGAAACCCGGTGCTGAAAAAGGCCCTCACCGACAACCTTCTGTGTGAGGCGGGAGCGCGCCACACTTCGCACGTCACTCACTGTGCGGAGTTTCTGATGTCGAAGGGGATTGACCCGTACTTCGGGGATCTCTATCACTACTCGCCATTGGCGAAGCATCCGACGGAGATCATGAACTCTGTGATCCGGATGAGTGAACCGCAGATCGCCGGATGGATCATGATTGCGGAGATGATCGTTCCGGATCTTTTCCAGCTCATGCGTCCCATGCTCTTTAACATGAAGGCCGATCTTTTTTACATCGATGAACACATCAGTGTGGATAGCGATGAGCACGGTGAATGGATGATGAGGGGAATCGAGGATCTCTTAAACTCAGGAGCTGACGAGCAGGAGATCTTGGACGGGATCAATCTCGGGGGACGCGTGGCCCTGTGTGTGCCCGATGCCCTTTACGCCAAGGTTCTGAGAGGAAAATATGAAGCACGGTATTCATGAAGTGAATTCGTTCGAGGAGCTGCGGGAAATCCGCAGCTCTGTTTTAGGATCCAGTGACTTTACCGTCGAGCACAGATGCTTAATTCCGGACGAGAGTGATCTCCGGGGATTTAACCTCGGCCATTTTGAAGAGGGAAGGCTTCTGTCAGCGATGCGGGCACTTCCGGTTCATTCAACGGATGAACTCGAGGGGAATCTTGATTACCGGGAGACGAAAAATCTTCCGCTCATCTATCCTGGATTAGTTTTCGGCAAGGCCTGCTCCGTTCCGGAAATCAGGGGGAAGGGCAGGATGCGGGAGCTTTTCTATGAGATGGTTGCGAGGGCCGTTCGTGAGGAGTATCACTTCATCGCACTGACGACAAAACCCACCAACCCTTTGAACGATTTCCTTCTGCAGGAAGGTTTCGTTCAGATCTTAAATCCCGAAGGCTGGCACCGCTTTGGTTATCTCAGTCACGGCCCAACCTTCGTTTTCTATAAACCGTTGACTAAGAATTTTTCTTAGGAAGTTTTGACTGGTCGACAGAAATCTCAATCTCCACCCTGCGGTTCTGGCTTCTTCCATTGGCAGTGTGATTACTCCCGATGGGAAAGGCCGGGCCCAGGCCCTGGGTCGAGATCGCCTGCTCCGTGAGACCATCTTTTAAGAGTTCATTTTTCACCGCCACCGCTCTTTCCTGTGAGAGCTTCTCATTGATCTGTGAAGTTCCGGTGTCATCGGTAAAGCCTTTTACCGTGAGCACGTTCTCCGGATATTTTTTCATGATCTCGGCCATCTCTTTGAGATTCTCTTTGGCCGCGGGTTTCAGAGTCGCTTTCCCGGTGTTAAAAAGAATGTCGGATTTCAGTTTCGTCACGAGTCCCATTTCCGTTCTTTTTGTCTCGGCCACTTTTTCCAGTTCCTTGGCCTGCTTATCCATCCGGCTTCCGGCGTACGCCCCGATCCCGCCGCCAAGAACACCACCGATGATCGCACCTTTTTCTTTCCCGATGATCCCGCCGAGTCCGGCCCCGACAGCTGCTCCGATCCCGCCACCGGCGTAAGTTTTCTGGTTCTCTTTCATAGACGAACATCCGGCGATGAAAAGCATCAGTGCCAGTAGAGAGAGAAGAATTTTTTTCATGATGAAACTCCTGATCAGTTTTCCCAAGGAAAATGAGAACATTTCCTCCGCAGCAAGGGCAATTGAGGCAATCATAAGAAGCCGTTTAGTCGCCCTTAACTCATCTCATCGAAGAAGCCTTGCCGAAAGTCATCAAATAGGCCTAAATGAGGGGATGATTTCCCTTCTTTTCGTGATGCTTTCAGCTCTGTCGTTTTCCCAGACGTATCATCGTTATGGGACCCTCGAAAATGACCTGCGGCTTCTGGAGAAAACCTATCCGACTGTCGCCTCGGTGAGTGTGGCGGGAACATCGGTCGAAGGAAGAAATCTCTCGGTCATCACCCTTTCAAGAAATAAAACTGCTCCGGCGCTTTTCATCGTCGGCGGTATCCACGCCCGCGAAAGAATCGCCAGCGAGCTTCCGTTTCTCGTCGCTAAAAAACTCCTCGAGACGAATTCTTCTCTCCTGGATACTCACACGGTTCACATCCTGCCCATCATGAATCCCGACGGTGTCGAGTACGATTACTCCGGCGCGGGAAAAATGAGCTGGAGAAAAAACAGAAGATCCCTGGGCGGCGGAGCCTTCGGTGTCGACCTTAACCGGAACTTCGGCTTTGGCTGGAGTAACGAAGGGGCAAGTGATGCTCCTTTCAGTGATGTCTACAAAGGCACGGCCCCTTTCAGTGAACCCGAGACCCGTGCGGTAAGGGATTTCATCAACTCCCATCCGGAAATAAAAATCGTCGTGAACTATCACAGTTTCGGCGAGCAGGTGTTCTTTCCCTGGGGCTCGAAGTATTCCCCGATAAAAGATGAAGCGAAACTCAAGCGTCACCAGTTGATCGCGGAAACAGTCGCCAAGCTCACGAGCTACACCCCGATGCAGGCCTCGGCTCCGGGACTCGTGACGGGAGACATCTGCGACTGGACCTTCGGCGAAAAAGGCATCACGTGCTTAGGAATTGAACTCGATCCCCGGGAACACATCCACTACGGTCATTACCTTCCGGAAAATGAAATCGAAAACGTCTTCCGGAGAAACTGGGAATCCATACTCTATCTCGTCACCGAGGCCAAAAATGTTCCTTGAGATCGCAAAAAAAATTACCCGGAAGGGCGACGCCTTCATCGAAAAAAACGGGATCCGGAATTTTCACAAGGCATCTGCTGAACTCCTCGCCGCATCGGAAATTCACAAGCACTTTAACGTCGAAGAAATCGTGGGTTCGGTTTTCTCCGGGAAAACGCCTCAGCATTTTAAGAGCCTCGAGTTCAGCGATCTTCCCGTCACGGTCGCCCAGGGGAAGAACTGCTTCATCGATATCTATTTCTGGAGACGGCGGCCTACGGTGATTCACAATCACCACTTCGCCGGATCGTTCATGTGCCTTCTCGGGAATAACGTGGACCTCGAATTCACGTTCACTAAAGAGCGTACGATCGGGAAGTATCACCAGTTGGGAAAACTTGAGCTCAAACAAACCAGGAACATTCAATCGGGTCATATCGCAGAGATTGCGTTTCTCGATAAGTTCATCCATCAGAATCATCACCAGGCCGATCTTACGGTGAACCTTTGTTTCCGGACTCCTCAGAAACCCGGGAAGAGCCTCGCCAATTATCTATTCTCGGGCCTTCGCTATGAGAAGAACGTCGATCTCATGGGACGGGTCGCGCGACTTCAGAAATTCATCGATCTCGATGTCGTGGACATCGGCAAATCCCGGATCACCAACGACGACGCCATCCATTTTCTGATCATGACGAGCGGATCGGAGCGGGGGAACCCGAAGTTCATTGAACTCCGGAAACAGCTCAATAAACGCGTAAAGAATGAGTGTGGGATCGATATCGACAAGCTCATCAGGGATCACGACACAAAGATGGAAGAGATAGAGAATGAATACGAATAACAAAGATCCCCTTCACGGGAAAAAGCTCGAAGACATCATCAATGAGCTCGTGGACTTCTACGGCTGGGAACAACTAGGTGTGATGATCACCATCCGCTGCTTCACCCATGATCCGAATGTGAAATCGAGCCTGCATTTTTTAAGAAGGACGCCATGGGCGAGGGAGAAGGTGGAAAAGCTCTATCTTCACATGCTTAGTCAGAAATAAAAAAAGCCACCCGAAGGTGGCTTTCTTATTTGCGTTTATCTTACGCCGTTTTCTTTACCTTCACCGTTTTTTGGATCTTCGTAGTACATCAGGAAGTCCGTCGGACGTTCTGAATCCACGAAGAGGAGCTCAACCACATCCTGGTGGAGAGACTTCGTCGCATCGAAGACATCGATGAACATGCCGATCTTGTTTTTCAGGATTCCCGCTGATCTTTCGTCAGCGTCCACCGGGTGGTAGAGGAACATGCCGTCGCGTGGCTCGGTCACAGTGAAATTCCCCTTGAGGAATGCCGAATCCGGGTGCGTGAACATAGCTGTGCGTTTCTTGGCCGACATCTTCTGGTACTTATCGCCACCGAGGACGAACTCCCCAGCTGCTGATTCGTTCTCACCTGTGCAGTGAAGAACAACGTCATCTCTTCTGTAATACTGAGAGAGATACGGACCGCGGAGATATGTCTTTCTCCATGTCGATTCGAGTTTTGCCTTCTCGTAAGCCGCTTTCGCAGTCTTGTACTGAAGTCCGACTTTTTTCCCGTCGTCTTTAGAAGGGAAGAAAATCTCCTGAGGTTCAGACTCGTTTGATCCGGAGATCGTCGCACCCGCGAGTGCGGACTCAAGACCTTCTTTGTCTGAGAGCGTGAGGATGCGCGGTTTAGAATCCGGCTTCACCACAATGTTGTTGCCGGAAACAACGAGCGGGCGCAGTTCGAAAGTATTTTCTTTCTCACCCGGAACGGCTTCGTATGCTGCCGCAGTATCCGTGATGTGATTGAGGTAACCGGTCATCTTCGCGATGAAGGGGAGCTTGTTCGAGACGATGTAGCTCGGGGCCATACGGAGAAGATCCACGTACTCGAGAATCACCACGTTGTATTTCCCGGGCTCTGATTCAATCGGCGCGAAGTAAATGCGGATCGCTTTCTTGTCGAGACCTTTGTGTCCCTTGCCGTAATCGGCAACAGCGAGATAGGTACCAGTGAGGTCTCTATCGACTGAGGAAATTTTTCGTGCGGCTTCCTTGTGGGTCGCACACGATGCGAGAACCAGCATCATCACTGAGAGGGCCAATCTTTTCATTCGAGACTCCATTGTTAGGACCAGATTTAACTCCTAAAAGTATGTCACGCGGGCCCATAGGGGAAAAGAGCAGACGCTTTTGCCTCCTTAAGAAAATGGCGAGCGTATTAGTCAGACTTGGATTATGATTTCAAGAAGATGATCAAAACCCAGCGCCTAATTCTGACTCCCTTCACGGATAGAGATGCCCGAGCTTTCTATGATCTTTCACGTGACTCTGGTTTCACCCTATTTCCCATCAACGATTACCGGCAGGACTCAGAAGCATCGGCCCTCACCTGGATCCGGGAAAAATCTCGCGGAAAATTCGCTGTTCGCCGGAATGATTCTCCGGATCTGATCGGGATGGGCGGCCTCACCCCCTGGATCTGGGAAGGGGAGAGTCTCATCGACATCACCTATCGGTTGAGAGAATCGGCCTGGGGACAGGGGCTGGGTTGGGAACTGGCGGAGGGCCTTCGGAATTTTGGTCTTGATCAGAAGTTCACCAACATGACGTTGACGATCACTCCGGATAATTTTCCGTCAAAAAAAATCGCGCACAGACTCGGGTTCGTGCTGGAGAAGAAAATTCTTTTACTGGGTGTGGAGACCGAGCTCTACCGTTACTCTGCTTCGTCTTCTTCTTCTTCGTTCTGACTGCAGATCTCTTTGGTCTGGCGGATGACTTCGTCCATGAGGCAGGCCTCACGGGTGACTTTGCTCGCTGATTCGCGGGCGCACTGGATTTTTTTTCTTTCAAGAGCAAGACCGTTGTTTTTCTGAAGCTCAGACTTATTGGCTTCATCATTTTCAAAGTTTGTGCACTCGTCACGGATGACGAGCATTTTTTCCTTGAGGGCCTTCAGGCACGAGAGGGACTGCTTCTCGGATCCATCGAGGCACTCCGAGGTCAGCTCTTCCGGGGAAGAGAGGGCGAAGGCATTTAAGCTCATCAGAACAAAAATAAGGGCAAGGGAGAGTTTCATGCGCTGATTTTATCAGGAAGAATCCTCTCCGGGTCAGGATCCGGTAGAGATTTCAGGCGCTGACTAGAGTTTAGACACGGGTAAGGTTACACTCTTCTCATGACTTACTACCTCCAGGATTACCCGCCTTTTGATAAACGCTCAACGCTTCGGATTTTCCTGGGACTGGTAATCTTTCTGGGGCTTCTCACGGGCATCTTCCGGCTGGCGATCCTTGGCATCGGGCCCATTGAATTCGTCTTCGGCGTGGGCATTCCGGGAACATTCGTCGTGACGTTTTTAGCGATGGGACTTATCTCGAAGATCTTTCTTCCGAAGCTGCGCTCGGATCTTTTCCTTGAACTGTCGGCAGAGAAGATTGTTCTTAAGAAGGCCAGCGTAACAGCGGAAATAAAAAATCAGAAGCTTCAGATGCGTTTCTTAAATAACGATGATGAGGCCGACTTCATCGTGACGGATGAAGCGGGCAGAGAACTTCTCCTCCCGCATTTTGTGATCCCGGATCC
>CANGAC010000078.1 GCA_947451425.1 Bacteriovoracaceae bacterium
AATCGTTTTAAAATTCCGGAAAAGATATCCCAAAATCACGATCGAACTTGACCTCACCGGACGTTTCGTCGATCTGGCCTACGAAGGATTTGACGTCGGAGTAAGAATCGGTCCCCTCGAAGATTCCACGCTTAACTGCAGAAAAATCGGATCTTTCTCCTACGGTCTTTATGCTTCGTCACAATTTCTCAAGTCGACAGCAGGGATAAAGAAGATCTCTGATATCAGGCCCCTTCCGAAGCTGGGTTTTTCACGGATGGGACATCGTCTCGAGTGGAAACTTGTGAAAGGGGGACAACTTGAAACGCTTCCGGTTTCTCCAGTCCTCAGTTCGAATAATTACTGGGTCATTGAAAGAGCGGCCCGGGAGCACAGCGGGATAGCTTTCATGCCGAGGTTTCTGGTAGCGGATTCCGTTAAGAAAGGCACGCTCATCCCGGTCCTGCCTGAATGGCATTCGCCGGAAATACCGATCCATCTGGTCTTTCCCAATCAGAGATTCATCTCAACAAAGCTCAGAACTTTTCTGGATTTTACAGCAGCAGAAGTAGCGAAGAAATTTTAGATGTTTCACCCCCGTCAAGAGGTGAAACCTGAAATCAAATTACTTAATTGATGCTTTCGTCGTCGCACCCATCACCGTCGCTTCCGCAGTTCCGCGGTAAGTGATCACAGCAACACAGAATCTCCCGTCAGTATCAACGACAGTATTGTAGTTCGCTGGCTTACTGGATTTCTGATCAACAACAACTTTTACGAATGCAGTTGTAGCTACACCTTCAACAGTTCCACAAAGCTCAGCGAGTGGGCTAAACATGTCCTGCTGCGAGGTCCGGACGTAATTGAACGATGTGATTTTTACTGAAGCAGAAAAAGCTGAGGCCGAAACGGCCAGAGCAGCGATAACGAAAATCATTTTCATGAGGGCTCCTTAGAATGGTTAACTAAGAATAGTTTTTCAGGTCAGGAAGGCTCTGGCAAATAATGCGCGGAGCTACTTCTGGAAGAGACGGAGGAGCTTTTCTGCGGCGGTTGGTGCAGTGATCTTATTGGTCCGAAGTCCGGCCTTCATTTTTTCAATTTCCTGAGGAGAAACCTTTTCTTCAAAGCTCTGAATCAATCCCTCGTAAACCAGGGACCACATCCATTCGACACTCTGATCGCGGCGCCTTGAATGGATGAACTCACTTTTTTCAGCGAAGAATTTCTCAATGGCACCTCCCACTTCCGGAAGGCCAGACTTGGTGATGGACGAACACGAAAGCACCGAAGGAATGTAACCCGAATCATGTCTGAGTATTTCAAGTGCCTTTTGGTAATCGTGCTTCGCCTTCTGGATGATTTTAGAATTATCGCCGTCATCTTTCGTGACCACAACCATGTCCACCATCTCTAAGATTCCGCGCTTGATTCCCTGAAGATCATCTCCTGCCCCCGGCTGAAGGAGCATGACAAAGATATCCACCATCTGGGCGACAGTTGTTTCAGACTGCCCTACGCCGACAGTTTCCACGAGAACGTAATCAAAACCAAAAGCTTCACAAAGAAGAAGAGATTCGCGCGTTCGTCTCGCTACTCCCCCGAGGGTTTCTCCCGAAGGACTCGGGCGGATAAAGGCCAGGGGATCAATCGCGAGTTCATTCATTCGGGTTTTATCGCCAAGGATAGAGCCGCCACTGACTTGTGAAGTCGGATCAACAGCAAGGACTGCGACCGTTTTATTCTGGGACGTGAGAAATTTTCCGAAGGCTTCGATGAAGGTACTCTTCCCTACTCCCGGAGTTCCGGAAATACCGAGGCGTTTGGATTTTCCCGTCTGGGGAAGGAGCTTCGTGAGAAGTTCCTGTGCTAGTTTGTGGTGATCAGCGTGAGTGCTTTCCACCAGTGTGATCGCGCGGGATAAGAGAGTCCGATCCTGATTCTTAAAACCGTCGAGGTAATCCTGAAGAGTGGGATTTTTTCTCACGCATGCCCCAGGTTCTTATTCAGTTTTTTCATGAGATCCCGGGCCGCATCGGCAATGACTGTGCCCGGACCAAAAATTCCTGCCACACCCAGCTGGTAAAGTTTGTCGTAGTCCTGCGGAGGAATGACTCCTCCCACCGTCACGAGAATATCTTCGCGGTTGAGTTTTTTCAGTTCACTCTTTAATTCCGGAACAAGC
The DNA here is from genome assembly GCA_947451425.1 of Bacteriovoracaceae bacterium. Classification (GTDB taxonomy): domain Bacteria; phylum Bdellovibrionota; class Bacteriovoracia; order Bacteriovoracales; family Bacteriovoracaceae; genus Peredibacter. The sequence goes on from CANGAC010000078.1 coordinate 2,165, forward strand.
GTTAAGTGTCCGGCAGCGAGTGATGAGACACCAATGATATGGACGTCGTTTTCGGCAGCTTGCTTCGCCGTTTCTTCCGGCGTCTGGAAAAGTGGACCTACGTCGACATCAAAACCAAGATCGGCGAACGCAGTAGAAATCACTTTCTGTCCGCGGTCGTGTCCATCCTGGCCCATCTTCGCGATGAGAATCCGGGGACGGCGGCCTTCGTTTTTCTGGAACTCTTCCATGAGGGCCTGGATTTCTTTCACGTCGTATTTCCCCTGTTTAACTTCCTTGATGTACACGCCCTGGATCGTATGAATCTCGGCCTGATGACGACCAAAAACTTTTTCCATCGCAAGACTCATCTCACCGACGGTCGCTTTCGCGCGTGCGGCATCGACAGCGAGAGCAAGAAGATTTCCTTCGCCTGTTTCACAGGCCTTTGTCATCGCCGCGAGTTTTTCCTCGACGAGTTTCTGATCGCGTCCCGCTTTCAGTTCTTTTAACCGTCTGATCTGAGATTCCCGCACTTCTGAATTTTCCACCTGGAGAATATTGGGAACGTCGTCTTTTTCCCGGCGGTAAAGGTTCACACCAACAATTGGCTGAACACCGGAGTCAATTCTTCCCTGCGTTCGAGCGGCCGCTTCTTCGATCCGCATTTTTGGAATGCCCTTGGCAATCGCCGCACTCATTCCCCCGAGAGATTCCACTTCTTCAATGTGCGCCCAAGCTTTCTCGGCGAGTTCCTGAGTTAAGCTTTCTACAAAATAAGATCCCCCCCAGGGATCGATCACATTGCAGGTATCTGTTTCATTCTGAATGAAGAGCTGGGTATTGCGTGCGATGCGGGCGGAGAATTCACTCGGGAGAGCAAGAGCTTCATCGAGGGAATTGGTGTGAAGACTTTGCGTATGACCGTGAGTCGCTGCTAAGGCTTCAATACACGTTCTCGTGACGTTATTGAAAACATCCTGGGCGGTTAAACTCCAGCCGGAAGTCTGAGAATGCGTCCGGAGCGCCAGCGACTTGGCATTTTTTGGTTTGAAATCTGAAACGATTTTTGACCACAGGAGACGACCCGCTCTCATCTTCGCCACTTCCATAAAGTAGTTCATGCCGATCGCCCAGAAGAACGAAAGTCTCGGCGCAAAGTGATCGACATCAAGACCCGACTTGATACCTGTGCGAAGATACTCAAGACCATCGGCCAGTGTGTACCCAAGTTCAAGATCAGCGGTCGCTCCAGCTTCCTGCATGTGATAGCCCGAAATAGAAATCGAATTGAATTTCGGCATGTGCTTTGAGGTGTACGAGAAAATATCGGCAATGATCCGCATCGATGGCTTCGGCGGATAGATGTACGTATTCCGCACCATGAATTCTTTTAAGATATCATTCTGGATCGTACCGGTGAGCTGCTCGGGTTTTACTCCCTGCTCTTCTCCCGCCACAATGAAGAGTGCCAGGATCGGAATGACCGCCCCGTTCATCGTCATCGACACCGACATCTGATCAAGAGGAATTCCGTTAAAAAGAATTCTCATATCGAGAATCGAATCAATCGCGACTCCGGCCATCCCCACATCACCCTTCACTCTCGGATGATCAGAGTCGTAACCCCGGTGGGTCGCCAGATCAAAGGCAATGGATAAGCCTTTCTGTCCTTTCGTGAGATTGTCGCGGTAAAATCTATTGGACTCTTCGGCAGTGGAAAATCCTGCATATTGCCGGATGGTCCAGGGGCGAACGGAATACATCGAAGCATAGGGCCCGCGCAGATAAGGAGCAGAACCCGGAAGAGTTTTTGTGAGGGCCGTGAACTTCACGTCTTTTTCAGAATACGAGGTTTTGATCGCAATGCCTTCCGGTGCCACCATCGAAACGTCACCGGACTTTCCGGAAGATTTCGGTGATGACCAGGCAATCTTGGAGAAATCAGAAAGATTCATTTTTTCCCCCATCGTTCGGAAATCCCGGTGAGAATCTCCAGGACATTCTGTCCGGCGAAGAGATTGGTGAATCCCGGGATTTCGGTTTTCCCTGCGAGATATTTTTCTTTGGCACTGAGGGAAATATTTTTCAGAGCTTCGTACTCCTCATCTGTGGAAATAAGAACCACGATTTTCTCCGGACGATGAGCGACAGAAGCCTGGTCTGCTTCCGCTTTCCCCGGATCGGTCACCCTAAGGCCCAGAAGTTCGAAATAATTTTTTACGAAATTGATCCGGGCGTTGAGAGCTGCGTAGTCGCCGAAGATCGCCAGATAAACATCTGGCTTTGTGGCTGCTCCTTCCATTTTAAGACGGAGTTCTTCAAAACTTCTTCCGGTCCGGAAGAACCGTCCAGCTGGAAGCGCAGTGAGGTTCAGCGAATCTTTCGTATCCGGAAAATCATTGAGCCCCGCCAGTACGTGGCGACGAGTGGCGAGATTTTTTTGCCGCTCTTCGCGGACAGGAGTGGTAATCCCATTAACAAAATCCGAAGTTTCTTTCGGACTCATGGGTGCCATCTTCTGCATGAGTTCCCACGCATTTTTTGCGTAGTCTTCCGTGAGCGATTCGAGATGGTAAGAGCCAAAGCTCGCGTCCCCCACAATTCCCAGCATGCTTTCGAGCGCCAGAATGTGCGACGTGTTTCGGGCCATCCGCCGCGACCGTTCTGCGTGCTCATCCACCGGCGCATTCGTTTCAAGTTCAGAGAGAATCTGATACCCCGAAGACTGGACAAAATCGCACCCTGCGATCAGTCCGCTCGCGACCGAAGCATCGTTTCGTAAAAGATTTGAGTAACGCTCATAAAGGGTCCAGTCCCGGTAAGAGATGAGACCCGTGACATAAATATTTTTTTTGAGTTTCATTTCTTCCAGAACTTTCATCGCAAGAAGCTTCGCTGCCCTGACTTTGGCAATGTTCTGGAAAAAATGGGTATCGAGAAAAACTCCCAGGTGAATGTCATCCTGATTTGTCCTCCCGATGAGGTCAATCGTGAGAAGGGCGAGTTCCTGGATATTATTTCCTCCGGGAGCGTGCGCCCCACGGCCGGTGGCCATCTTATTCTCATCAATCACCCTAAGTTCCGTGACTTCAGAAAATTTTCCGTCACCGAGAAGAATCACAACAAGGTCTTTGGCGTCCTTGAATTTTTTCAGCTGTTCCGAAATTTTTTTCCACGAATTCTCAGTAAGGAACGCCTTCTCGAAAAAAAATAGTCTCACTCCCGCTTCCAGATCATCCTGAAGATGCGCATTGATCTCAGGTGTCAACTGAGCGTAAGTTTGGGAAGCTTTCTTCCAGTTCTCCAGAGGATTCAGCTGATGAGTCATGGCAGCTTCAAGAGAAAGTGTGGGCCATTTCCCTTCCGCATTTTTTTTCGAAGTCTTCGACTGGATGTCTTCGAGCTTAAGTTCGGACTTGAGAGATTTCTCCCACTGATCCCGTTGGGTATTGAAGGAAGTCGCAAGGTAGTCATTGAGAGAATTCATGAAAAAATCCTATCATTTTATCTTTATTGAGTAAAAAACCATTGGGCGCTAAACTGACGATACCGGGGGAAATTTGAATTTAACGCTTTTAGTAGAAAATAACTCGAAGATTGAAAGTTTCTACCGGTTGAACCTCTTCACCTGGCTTGGCCTTGATACCATCGTGGCCCACGATGCGGCTTCCGCCCTGAAGCTCCTGGAGAAGGATAAGGCGCAGTTTGGCCTCATTATCGCCCGGGGAAAGATCGGAAAAGAGCAGACGGCACTCGAGATCACCACTACGCTCAAAAAATTGGGTACGGAGATCCCCGTCATTGTGATCGGCCCAGGTAAGGAAGTTCCCGGAAGCTTTGCTCACATGGCGAACTCCCTTCAGTTGAAAACCATGATCCAGGGAGCGGCCAAAGCGATGGGCATCACCGCCCAGTCGATGCTCGCCAAAGATGTTCCCGCTTATTTTCCGATTCCCCTTCAATTTTTCACTCTCCTGAAGCGCTCAATCTGCAATGTTTACGGGAAGGACAAAACCCTTTTATTTGAGAAACTGAAAGACTTTCCGGATGGTGAGATCAAAAAGCTGGAAAAGTCCGGGGTGAATGAACTCTATGTCGATAAGATGGATCGCCTGGAATTCGTCAACAACGTCACGGCCGAGCTCATGGCCACCCTCGAAGATGAAGATCTCTCCGAAGATGAGCAGATGACAGCATCTGATCAGACGATGGAACTGGCCTCCAAGAAACTTGTTTCTATCGGCATCACGGAAGAGACTGTTGCACTCGCGACCAGGTCAATGGAGACGATGAAGAAGAATGTGAAAGTGAATCCGAGGCTCTCAAAGCTCATGGAGAAACTTCTCGCTAATAAAACAAGCTACCTCTTTACTCACACTCAGATCCTCTCCTACATTGGTCTTCACATCATCAAGAACATCGACTGGGGGAATCCTGAGCAGGAAGAAAAAATCTGCTTCATCGCTTTCTTCCACGATATTGCTCTCGAAAAAGATGAGCACGGTGTGATCAAGTCCCAGCTTCAGCTGAAAAAATCGAACTTCAATGAAATGGACAAGAGTCTTGTCGAACGGCACGCGCAGATTGCGGCAGAACTCGTTTCTAAATTTCCGCATGCTCCGATGGGATCTGATCAGATCATCCGCCAGCACCATGGAACCTTAAACGGCGTGGGTTTTTCTGACCACTTCGGGAATAACGTCTCCCCGATGTCGATCGTCTTCATCGTCTCAGAGGAATTCACACGAATTGTGCTTAAGTATGCCGGCGCCGAACTCAATCGCACGCAGATGATCCGCGAACTGAAGGATACTTTCCCGACTTCACGCTTTCAGAAGGTGATTGAGCTTCTCAATACGATTACGTTTTAGACAATACCTACGATGTAAGAAACGAAGGCGTCGCAGTTCTCACCTTGAGTTGCCGGTTTGAAGTCTCCGTCACCGCCGCCATCCTCATCATCGCCTTCCCAGTAGGCCACGACTTTTGAGAAACCGGCCTCCACCATAATGTCGTGGACCTCTGGCATGGTCCAGAAACGCCAGTCGTAGGTGAAGACGTTCTTGTGCATTTTCCCTTTCTTGTCCTTGAAGTGGATCGCAAAGAGGCATTCGTGGGTGATGGGGTTAAACTTCTGGCATTCCCAGTAATACGTAAGATTTTTCAGGATCTTTTTATCCGTCACGAGTTTCTGACTTTCGGGTCCCCCGAAAATATCAACGAAGAAGATCCCTTCTTTCTTGAGGTGCGCTTTCACTGACTTGAAGTATTTCAGGAGTTCTTTTCTGGTCTTGAAAATGAAATAGGAAAAATTGAACGCACAGATGACATCCATCTGCGGAGTCTTGGTCGTGAGAACATTCTCCAGGCGGTAGTGCATGCGCTTTTGCTGCTCTGGACGAAGCTTTGAGAGATGGCGCTCTTTCCCCATCTCAACCGGTTCGTTATCGAGATCGATGCCGAAGGCCTGGCAGCGCTTGTCCTGCTCAACCCACTTACACGAAATGGCACCGGTACCGCAGAAATCCTCGCGCATGAGGAAGGGAGAGCGCTTGAAGTAGCGCTTGAACTCATTGTGCATGAACTCAACTTCGACATCCGGATTCTGCACTGAACGTTCGTAAAAATCGTATTTTTCTTTGAGTGATAGCTTCAAAATGTCCCCGGGGAATAAAAAAGCTCCCTCAAAAGAGGGAGCTTTGGAAAAAAATTAAGACTTCGTGTTCATCATGTCGTTGAGGATAATGAAGGATTCCTCAATGACCGGATCTTTCTTCAGAGTTCTTGAGAAATCTTCGAATTTCTCCTGCTGGGCCTTGTCTTTCGATGCAGACAGATCCACCACTTTCAGATTCTTAGACTCCTCTTCTTTTTTGAAGAGATCCGTGCGCTCGCGGACATCTTTTCTCTCTTTCTCATAATCCATGAGAACGAGTGAGCGCTTGGTTTTTTCTTTCTGATCCTTGTACCACTTCATGGAATCAAGGATGTGCTGGAACTTCTGGTTGTTCTTAATCCGGGCCATGCTGCCAGCGCGAAGTGTTTTCACGTCGTACTTCACCGGCCAGCGCTCGAATTTCTTCGGCTTCACTTCACCCCACGGAATCGAATACTCAAGGAACTTCTCACCAGATTCGAGGTGTGAGAATTGATCCGGAAGAATGATATCCGGAGTGACACCCTTGTACTGAGTGGATGATCCGTTCACGCGGTAAAATTTCTGGATCGTAATTTTAAGTGCTCCCAGGGGAGAATAGTCTTTCAGCATCGGAGGAAGGTAACCATCAAGGTCAACCACCGCCTGAACTGTTCCTTTTCCGTGAGAGAACTCTCCTCCGACGATGACAGCGCGGCCGTAATCCTGAAGGGCAGCTGCCACGATTTCTGAAGCAGAGGCGGAGAAGCGGTTAATGAGGACAATCACTGGCTTTTTGAAATCGATATTCGGGTCAGTGTCTTCGAGAACTTCCACATTCTCTCCGCGCGCTTTCACCTGAACGATCGGTCCCTTGTCGATGAAAAGACCTGAGATCATGCGGGCGTCTTCAAGAGCTCCCCCACCATTGTTACGAAGATCAACGATGAGGCCATCGGCGCCGATTTTATTTAAACGCTCGATTTCTTTTCTCGTATCATCCGTCACGTTTCTTCCCGCGCGGTCATTGAAGTCGCGGTAGAACTTCGGAATGTTGATGTAACCAATCTTAGATTTTGAACCATTGAGTTCAAGAAGAGTTCCCTTCACATACGACTCTTCAATTTCCACCGTATCACGAACGATCGGCACAACCTTAATGAGACCATTTGGCTTCTTGATCGTGAGGCGAACTTCCGTTCCCTTCTTTCCGCGGATGAGTTTCACAGCATCACGGAGGGACATATCCACGATATCCACCGGCTCTTCCGAACCCTGGCCGACTTTCAGGATCACGTCTTCCGCTTCCACTTCTTTTGTCTTCCATGAAGCTGAACCAGGAACGATACGCTCGACTTTGATGTACGAGTTATCTTCGCGGAGGATGGCGCCGATCCCTTCAAGCTTCCCGGACATTTCGATGTCGAAGTCTTCTTTCTCATCCGGGATGAGGTAACTGGTGTGCGGATCAAAAACTTTCGTGACGGAGTTGTAGAATTTATCGAGCTTATCACCCTTCTTCTCATTCACGAGACGGGAGAAAAGTTTCTTGTATGACTTGAGGACTTTTCCGCGCGCTTCTTTTTCAATCTCAGCTTCGGTGAGTTTTTTGTCAGAAACAGGTTTTTTCTTGTTCCCTTTCTCATCCGTCGCCAGACCATTCTGTTCTTCACGCTGATCAATGATGCGGCTTTCGACCTCATACTTCATGAGGCGCTCCCAATGAGCGTAGAGGTCTTTTTCCGTTTTCGAGAAGGTTCTCTTCTTCGGATCCGTTTCGATCGATTCTTTTTTCTTATAGTCCATCGGCTTATCGAGTACTTTTTCCACATGCTTTTCGATCTGACCGATGCGCTTGTTCATGAGCTCAGAAGTTTTATCGAGGATATCAAGATTCCCATCGAGGAACATGTCATCCATTTTCGACTTATACTTCTCGAGTTCTTTCACGTCGCTCGCGATGAGGAACTGCTTCCCGTAATCCACGCGCTCAAGGTACGCCTTGAAGGCATCGGCAGAAAGCTGATCATTATTTTCAATCTTCTTTTCTGAAAGGTGCATCTGAGTAAGCGCACCGCCAAGAATATTTCCGATGATCTGCTCACGCTTGTAGCGCGGCTTAGAGCTGATGAGATTTCCGATAACAGAAGGATCATCGCTGGAAGATTGTGGCTGAGCAATCACTGCAGTCACGATGAATAAAAGACCGAACAGAAGAACTTGGGATTTCATGAAACTCCGATTTTTCATAACTTGGAATTGGACTATTTTCTCAAGAGGTGAAGAGCGAAGCAATACATTTTGCTAGAAACGTTTGGTGAGCTCAGTGAGGAAACTTTGGATTTCCTGACTCTTCTTATCGTCTTTCGCGCAAATATCCTGGGCTTCACCTTTCATTGTTAGGCGAAGCGTTACCTTGCACTCTCCCTCAGGAGATGTAATTTCATACTGGCATTTGAGGAAGCGCGCTGCGAAGTCACGATCAAGTTTCTGGGCCACACGCCCATCAATCTTCCGGACAGTCTCATCACCCTTTTCAATCTTACGGAGGACATTGGTAAAACTCGGGCTGCGCTCGAGAAACCAACTTTTTCCCCCGGAAACATCCTCGATACTGAACAATACGGACTGATCCCGGAGATCCGTGGAATCTTCTTTCAGCGGTTGCTCAGAATGCTGGGCAAACGCCGTCGACATGAACAGAAATAGAACGAGGAATTTCATGCGCCGATTATCTCATAGGGTCTGATGACTTTCAAAGAAAAGCTTCATACACTTTCCCCCATGCTATATCCCATTCTGAAGGAAATTCTGTTCCGGTTGCCCCCCGAGAAGGCGCATGATTTTACCCTTCGGGTAGCGTCACTCTCTCCCGCGCTGGGTAAGCTCATGGGTATTTCCCCGGATCCCAGACTTTCGGTCAAAATCGGAAACACAATCTGGCCTTTTCCGGTTGGACTTGCGGCGGGCCTGGATAAAAATGCCGAAGCCCTCGCCTTTTTCAGTGCGCAGGGTTTTGGCGCTGTGGAATGCGGGACTATCACGATGCGTCCTCAGGACGGAAATGCCCGTCCGAGGATGTGGCGCTATCCGGATGAAAAAAGTTTAAGAAACGCGATGGGTTTTCCCAATCACGGCCTCTCCGATATCTGGAACCGCCTTCATGCTTTTGAGCGCACGACTCCCCTTGGCGCCAATATCGGAAAAAATAAGGAGTCAGATCGCGATCAGAGTATCGATGAGCTCGCTCTCATGATGGCCTCGCTGGAAGAGCTCGTGGATTATTTTGTGATCAATGTCTCTTCCCCGAACACACCAGGACTCCGCGCTTTCCAGGAGCGCACTTACTTGAGAGAACTTTTCAAAGAACTCAACCGAGTCCGCGGCGGGAAAGATTTGTATCTGAAAATTGCGCCGGACCTGGATGGGGACAAGATCAAAGAGCTCTGCGAGACAGCATTTGATTGTAACCTCACGGGACTTATTGCTACCAACACAACGATCATGCCCGAGCGCGGTCCGGGTGGAATGTCCGGAGAAATGCTTCGCCCTCGTGCGACTTATATCCGTTCAGAGATCTTAAGTCTCCGGACAACGCTTGAACTCATTGGTGTGGGTGGAGTGAGTGGTTTTTCTGATCTTCTGAAGTTCTGGGAAGAAGGCGGGAAAGTCATGCAGGTTTATACTGCTTACATTTTCCAGGGCCCCGATGTTCTTCACCGGATAAAAAGAGATGCCCTTCGCTTCGTGGAATTTATCCCGCAAAAATCGCTTCAGGAATTCTTTGACCTGAAACTTTCTGAGCGCCAGGAACGTATCCGCGAATTCCGGAAAGCTTATCCGGCGTAATTTTGTTTTTTCAGGTTCTTCTCAATGTACTCGATGATCATCGAGGCAATATCCAGACCTGTTGAAGTCTCAATACCCTGAAGGCCCGGTGAAGAGTTCACTTCAAGCACCAGCGGACCTCTGCTGGAGCGAAGAAGATCAACGCCCGCCACATTCAGTCCCAAAGCCTTCGCTGCATTCACGGCCATCGTCGCTTCTTCTTCAGAAATTTCGATGTTCTTTGCCGTTCCTCCGCGGTGAAGGTTTGACCTGAACTCTCCGGCCTTGGCCGTTCTCATCATCGACGCCACGACCTTGTCTCCGATCACGAACGCGCGGATATCCTGGCCGTTACTTTCCTTGATAAATTCCTGCACGAGAAAGTGCGCTTTCATCTGACGGAAGCCGTCGATCACACTTTCAGCAGCTTTGTGGGTATCAGCGAGAATGACTCCCTTCCCCTGAGTTCCTTCAATGAGCTTGATCACACAGGGAGCGTCTCCCACCATCTTGATGATCTTTTCCGTCATGCGGGTCGAGTGAGCGTAACTGGTTGTGGGCAGACCGATGCCTGAACGCGAGAGAATCTGAAGACAACGGAGCTTATCTCTGGAGCGTGTAATGGAAGTTGATTCGTTCAGGGAATACACTCCCATCATTTCAAACTGCCGGAGGATCGCCGAACCGTAATACGTGATCGAAGCTCCGATTCTCGGAATGATCACCTGGAAATCATCGAGGCTTTCATCACGGTAATGCACCATCGGTTTGGCCGACGTGATGTTCATGTAACAGCGAAGAGGATTAATCACGCGGACTTTGTGTCCTCGAGTGATCGCAGCTTTCACCAATCGATGAGTGGAATAGATTTTCGGGTTACGGGAAAGAATGGCGATCTTCATACCAAAGATTCTACTCTGCCTCAGAGTATTTGAGTACAGAGATGAGCTTCTTTAACCAATCTCCATATTGATCTTCGTAATAAAGATCGCAGTCGAGTCTTGGAAGCAGGGCAAGGGCACCTCGTTTTGACAGGTACTCATCAAAATCTTTTCCGCACTGGCAGAAATGCGGATAGTACGTGTCCCCTAAACCAAGCACGGCGTAGTGAAGATGCGAGAGATTAAGATCTTCCTCATGCTTCACAAACGAGTACCATTCGGAAGCATTGTCGGGAGCTTCGCCGTCACCATACGTGGACGTCACGATCAGAATGTTCTTGAAGGAAAAAATCTCCGAAGGATCAACCTCGCCCATGTCGAAAACTTCGTTTTCAATTTCCGAAGAAGAGAGTCCTTCAGAAATCACATGGGCGAGGTTCCGGGCATTGCCCGATTGCGTACCGAAAAGGATCGCGAGCATTATTTGCGGCGAACTTTCACGGCCTCATAACCAGCTTTCTTAATCGCAGTTTTGATTTCTGTGTCGGTGATTTTCTTTCCCTTCACTTCATCAAACCACGCTTTTTTATCTTCCACTTTCACGGTGATATTCTCAGCTTTTTGCGTGGCCGTGAGTTCCTTGGTGATCGCCTCAACACACATTGAGCACGACATTCCATTCACATCCACTTCCACCCGGGAGGCAAGGGCCCCTAACGAGAGCAGGAGGGACAGAATAAGAATAAGGATTTTCATGGGTTATCTCCGTATTTCGGTATGTTTAAATTTCCCCCCATTATAGACGCTTTGCTGGGGCTCTGCTATATGTCCCGAATGAAAAAAGTTTGGGATCGT
>CANGAC010000079.1 GCA_947451425.1 Bacteriovoracaceae bacterium
CTTTTTCCAGGATCGGATCAAAGGTATAGTAAGACGGACAGAAAACGATTCTTCCCTGATAAGTTTTCCGGATGGACTCAATCACCTGGGCCTGAACCACGGCCAGGTTTTCATGCGAAGGCATGTCATCGAAGAAGACTCCGAGAAAATCTATTCCCAGTTGTGTGAGAAGCGAAAGTTTATCCTGAAGAATCTGTTCATCGGCAGGAATAAATTCTTTCCCCAGACCAAAAGGACTCAGGGCCACGCCGAAGCTGATTCCTTCTTTCCGGAAATCCGACGCCAGATCTTTCAGGAAAAGCTGGTAGGTAGCTTCCCATGACAGGCGCCAGCCCTTTCTCAGATGCTGATCTTGTTTAGGGGCATAGATATAAAAGTCACCTCCATTCTTCCTTAAGAATGAGGCATAATTCCCTCTCGACCCGGTCGGCCAAGCAGGTCCAAAAAATCCTTCTACAATTCCCACTTCCATATCTAAGACAATATCATCTGGAAGATTGACTGCGCAATGAGGGTTCATTAAAACAGTCCCATGAAAAAAGTCCTGATCGTAGATGATGAGTTGGATATTCTCGACAGTATCGAAGCTGTGCTCGAAATTGACGGGTATGAATCCCTTCGTTGTTCAGATCCTCTGAAGGCCATTCAGCTTTTGAAAGACCAGAAACCTCAGCTCCTCATTCTTGATGTGATGATGCCGACGAAATCCGGTCCGGAAATTCTTCTGGAAATGAAGGCCATGCCGGAAATTAAAAATATCCCCTGTATTCTCATGAGCGCGGGAACTGCGATCTCTTACGATCAGGGTACCTATAAGTGGGATATCTACATGAGAAAGCCCTTCGACCTTGAAGACCTTCTCAGCAATGTGAAGTCACTGATCTGACCAGAACTCCGTTACATCTTTCAGAATGCTGGCCGAGACAAGCTCTCTCGGCGAATCCTTAAACCAATCCTGTGGCATGGACTGGCTGTAACTCTTCTCGAGAAACCGGTCATCCATCAGAACAATGATTCCTTTATCACTCTCTGACCGGATCACTCTTCCCGCAGACTGAACCGCGCGCGCCATTGCCGGGAAAGTGTAAGCGTAGTCAAAACCCTTCTGGTAATTTTTCTCGAAGTAGGCCCGGACTTCTTCCCGTTCGAAATCGAAAGTCGGTAGCGGAGGTCCCACCACGAAAGCTCCGATCAGCATGTCGCCGGGATAGTCGACGCCTTCCGAGAAATGTCCACCCTGAACCGCCATCACAAGGGTCGGAATCGATTTTGTCCGGAGGATGTCGAGCACACTCTCCACATCTTCATTTTTCATGAAACGCGGCTGAACGATGAGTCTCATCCCTGCAGGTACAGTCAGCTCTCTCGCCGTTCTCTCCATGAATTCAAAACTCGGGAAGAGTGCCAGGTAATTTCCGGAACGGAGGGAAGAAACCCGGTGAATGGTTTCAGCGATTTTTTTCGCACTCGTTTCCCGCTGAGCATACTTCGTTGAGATCTGCGGAATAATCAGGATCTTCCGGTTCTTCCGGTCAAACGGAGACTGAAATTCTTCCGTGATGAGTTCCGGGCCAAGGAGTCCGGACAAACGGGCATAATAATCAAACGGCTTCAGTGTCGCTGAGAAGGCGACAACGTTCTCGTAATTTTCGTAACGTGGTTTAATCAGAGCTGAGGCATCACAGCAGGTGATCTTGATCGCCCCGGAATTTCCTTCGGGCCACCAGCTGATGAAAAACTCCGGATGATCTTCGCCGTGAATCTGCTCGAGGATGTCGGTGAATTCGGACCAATAGAAAACCATCTTCAGAACCGGATCACGTGGCCTAATCTCCACATCCGAATCGAGGTAGCGCGAAAGGAAACCACGCAGAGTTTCTCTCATCTCCAGAAACGGACTCAGGTCCGGATCGATCTTCTCTTTTTTCTTTCCTTCAGGCGAAGCATCCATGATGAGGGAGATCGCATCATCAAGAAGCTCACTCCCTTCACGGGCAAATTTCTTCGGAATCTTTTCCAGTTCCGATTTCATTTTCTCGAGAGCTGAACCCGAGAGAACCGGTGAGTAGTATCCCATCGCCCGCGCCGGTAAATTGTGGGCTTCGTCGACAACCAGATTCGGCTTACCTTCTTCCTCGAAACGCACATGAGGAAGTCTCCCCAGGGCACTCCGGTTAGCGAAAACGTAATTGTAATCGCAGATCACCGCATCCATCTCGTCGATCGCCTCGAGTTGCAATTCGAACGGACAGACCTGGTATTTTTCGGCCATGTTTTTCATGACTCTCGAAGAAATTTTCTTTTTCTTCTGAAGCTGTGCTTTCAGATCGTGCTTGTGGACTTTGTCGTAATAATCTTTGGCGTACTCACAGTACTCGGGATTACAAAGCGGCTCGGCTTTCATACAGAGCTTGGACTTCGCTGTGAGAGTCAGGGATTTCACCTGACACCCTTTCTCCTGGAATTTCTCAATCGCTTCTTCGGCCACGAGCTGCTGGCTGTTTTTCGGAGTGACGTAAATCACCTTCTGCCCGCGCGCCATCGCCTCTTTCAGAGCGGGATAGAGAACCCCTACTGTTTTCCCCAGACCCGTCGGGGCCTGGATCATCATCGGGCGCTTTTCATCAAGACCGTTTGAAATCGTGGCAATCAACTCTTCCTGACCGGAACGTGGTTTATCAAAGGGAAACGGAAACGTTTCTGACATTTTTTTCCGACGAAGGGTTCGCTTCTCCGCCCGCCTTGCATCTTCAACCAATTCTTTCATCCGCCGCGCGAGCCACTTCTCATAGATGACGGGATTGAAATTCACTTCCCAGTCGTAGCTCTCGCCATTTCGGGATGAGACCAGGTGAAGGGAAAGCTTCGGCTCCACACCGTCCTGAAGCCAGTGCATATACCCGTAGGTCTGAAGCTGGAGGATATAAGGGTGGGTGTCCCACTTCTCCTGGATCATCTTCCTTAGTTCATGAACGTTGAAGCTCGATTTAATTTCTTCAATCCACGGCTCATCACCGGGAATCATCCCGTCCATCCGGCCTTCAATCACGAAAGTGAAATCTTCGCACTCAAATTCCTGCGTGATCCGCACTTCAGCGAGATACTCCGGATAAGTTTTCTGACGACTCTCCTGGATTTTCTGGTGAAGCTCAATTCCCTTCTGGAGACTGTTGGGTCCCATCCCGGAGTTGGCCTCGATACTTCCCGTGAGCGGAGAAGGAATGGCGAATTCCTGAACTCCCATGAAAATCTTTTTCATATGAGAGTGAGATTCGTTCCACTCGGAATACGATCAATGAGAGGTTTAAGTATTTCCACCGGGTGAGCATCAATGCCCTGACCGCGGAGGTGTCTCACGAGAGCGCCGTTCCTGTGCTGGACAAAAACTTTCTTCGCCTGCGTTTCCATGATCGTGCGATTGAGATCATTCCAGTCCGCGTGATCGGACATCACAAATCCCTTATCGTAACTTCCTCTTCCCCAACCACCGGATTGCATCCAGCCGGAGGCAAACGCCGTCTTATAGGGACCCAGGAATTCTTTCCACTCTTCATTAAAGATCGAAGGGGGCGCGAGAATAAGTTCACCCTGAAGTTTTGATTTCTGTTTAATCCGTTCCTGAAGGGTCATCGTTTTCGCGAGCTGTCGTCCTTCGTCGCGGTAGCACTGAGTGAGGGCCACAATCGTCGGATGAACGATGATGTGATCAACCGGAAAGGGAGCAAGTTCCGCCAGGATTCTCTGCGCTTTTCCAAGGGAGTAACCGAAGACAATCGAGTTGATTCCCTTCTCCGCATTTTCCTTCCACCACTCATAGATCATCTCACCGTGAGGCTGGTCTTTTTTCCAGACGAATTTCGGTGTGCCGAAAGTCGCTTCGGTGATGAAGGCATCGCACGTGACAACTTCAAAGGGTTCGCACGACGGATCGCGGTCCCGTTTGTAATCCCCGGAGGCAACCCAGACTTCCGAACCTTTCTGCACGCGAACCTGTGACGAACCGAGAATGTGGCCAGCGGAATGAAAACTCACTGTGACGTCACCGAGCGTGAATGACTCACGATACGAAAACGCCGTGACAGAAATATTTTTTCCGAGCCTTGTCTTAAGAAGCTCCACACCGGATTTTTCCGTGATGTAGAGCTTACTGCCTTTTCTTGCGTGATCACTGTGCGCGTGAGTAACGACAGCGACGTCCACGGCCCGGTGTGGATCGATGTAAAATCCACCCGCTTCGCAGTAAAGACCTTTTTCTGTCCAGGTAATGAGAGGCTCAGAGGAGAAATGCATGACGAAATCCTCCCATAAAGGAAAATGCTAATCAATCATGCCGGACGCAGTTATGAGTTTTTTTCCCATATTAAACACAGTTCGTTGGCGGGGTTCACCTTCACAAGCGAAGAAGGAATCCCGATAGTTTTCACCATCGCAGGAGCGTGCATGAGAATCCATCACTTGAATTGCAGTACTTGTTGCCTTCTGATTGAAACTTTCAATGGAATGATTCTGGTTGATACCGGTGAGAAAATCTTCGGCCAGAAAAATTTCGGACGGACTAATTCCTACTTCAGCTGCGTCCTGGCTTTGGGAATTGACCCCGGAGAAATTCGTCACATTGTTCTTCGAAAAGAGCACGTCCGGGACATCTCGCAGGCAAATTTCCCGCGCGCGCAACTTCACGTTCTGAAGCCTCAGAAAGCCCACGGACGATCCAGGCTTCCGGTATTCAAGGCCTATAAAGCGTTAAAAGAGGGATTTTTCAGGCGTTCAGCGCCGGTTTTGGACGATATTCCGGTGTATTAGCTCTTTTGAAAAGATTTAGAGGACATTGTCTGTTTCGCAGTGTTATACCTTTTTTCGAATCACTGGCTAAAGCAGAGTCCCGGAAAAGTCTTCCTGTTCCTCTTTGGCGTCCCTGGCCTTAGGAGGTTTTATGGGTAAGAAAATTTATGTTGGTAATCTTCCGTTCTCAGCTACACAGGAATCACTCTCTGAGATGTTCTCTCAGTTCGGTGCTGTTAGCTCTACAAAAATCATCACAGACCGTGACACTGGTCGCTCAAAAGGCTTCGGCTTTGTTGAGATGACTGATTCTGCTGAAGCAGATGCAGCTATCGAAAAACTTCACGGTACAGATATGGGTGGACGTAACCTCACTGTAAACGAAGCTAAACCAATGGAGCCACGTACTGGCGGATTTGGCGGCGGCGGCGGCGGTGGACGTGGTGGAGATCGCGGTGACCGCGGTGGAGATCGCGGCGGTTTCGGCGGTAACAAGCGCTGGTAATCAGACCTTTCTAAGGGGCCCTCACGGGCCCCTTTTTTTTGCCCTTTTTTCATTAAGCTTTCCTTCAAACTTGCCGATAAGACTCTGAACTTACAAGGTCAGGACATGTCCTATTTCGGCAAATTCCTCATCATCGAAAATGACAGCAAGATCCTTGATGTCATCTTTCACGACAAGAACCTGATCGACCGATATCCAAGCCTCACGGCCAGATCTGTTGGCGAGGCAATTTCCATCCTTCAACGTACCGGGAAAGAGTTCCGGATGATTTTTCTTTCAGAAAGAGTCGCGAGGCTCTCAGACATGACGGATTTCTGGAAGGAGACCGAAGGGCTTAAAGACCTTCCTATCGTACTTCTCGAAGATAAAAACGCCGACTCTGCACTCAGAGGCCTCATCTCTTCACGAATTCCACTTCCCCAAAGTTACATGGAACTCGTGAAATACGTCATGGGCCAGGTGAATGAAGTTCATGACTGGAGAAAAACTCAGAATGATGGGATTGAGAAAGAAAAAGAGATCCAGCTTCAGGAAGAAAAATATATAGGCTCTTCGATCCGTGACTTCATCATGACGCCAAAATCTTTCTTCAATATTTATATCCGTCTCTCTCCCGGCAAATTTATTAAAATCATGAATGCAGGAGATGATATTTCTCAGCAGGAGTTTGACCGATACCGCTCGAAGGGTATTGATGAATTCTTTGTGCCGATAGAAGAGCATGAAAAATTCGTTCATCTTCAGGCAAACATGTCCTCAAAGATTATTCAGTCCGATGCGGCCACTGGCTTTAAGGTGAAGTCGATGCTGAAGCTTGGAGCGAACGTGACGAGCAATCTCTTCAAGTGCGGCATCACCTCTGATCGGATGGATAATGCCCATATGTTCCTCGACCAGACCGTTATGGTATTGCGGCATTTGAAAATCAAGAATGAAGTCATGGCGAGTTTTCTGAAAAACATCGACCAGAATGAGCACGGCGCTGCTGTCGCTTTCATCTCGGGGATCCTCGCAAACCATCTGGGATTTGAATCTTCTAAATCCATCAAGGTTGTTGGGACAACGGCACTTCTTCACGATATTGGCCTCTATGATCTGGATCCGGATTTCGAAGAAGGCGAAGAACATACTGACGAAAAGAAGAAAGAGATTTTCTCGAAGCACGCCTCTCACGGAGCGGAGATTCTTCGCTCAACCGGTCTCTTCGAAGAAGTCATCTGCCATGCGGTTGAGAATCACCATCGTCGCAGGAAGGGAGAGAACTCCATTCGGCGGTCGAGTTCAGTGAATCTCATCACAGAAATTGTTTCTGTTTCAGATGAATTTTTTAATTCCGTCATTCGAAACGGATATTCGCCTCAGAAGGTCAGTTTTTTTATGGAGAACGAGCTTAAAAACTATTCTCCCAATGTGGAACGGGCATTTCATGTCCTGACCAAAGGCAAAAAGGCCGCTTAATTTTTCAATAGCGCCGCGCATAAACTAAAAAATACTATTACATGAATAAAAGAAGCTGAGTTAATATTTTATTGTTACGTCGCAAGAGTTCTCGGGCCTGTTGCTCATGATTCTCTGGTAGCGCGCATCCCTGGCCTTAAGGAGGTTTTCATGGGTAGTAAGCTTTATGTCGGTAATCTTCCGTTCTCAGCAACTTCAGAATCTCTCAATGAGATGTTCGCGAAGTTCGGCACTGTCACGTCAGCCAAGATCGTAATGGATCGTGATACTGGTCGTTCGAAAGGTTTCGGTTTCGTGGAAATGGGCTCAGACAGCGAAGCTCAGGCCGCGATCGAAAAACTCAATGGTTCAGACGTTGGTGGCCGTTCACTCGTTGTGAATGAAGCTCGTCCCATGGAGCCACGTACGGGTGGCGGCGGAGGCGGTGGTGGTCGCGGTGGATTCGGCGGCGGCGGCGGTGGTGGTGGACGCGGTGGAGACCGTGGCGGCTACGGCGGCGGCGGCGGAGACCGTGGTGGTCGCGGCGGCGGTGGAGATCGTGGCGGAAATCGCTGGTAGTAGCTAAAGTTATTTTTAAAGCAGAAGGCCCTCGAAAGAGGGCCTTCTTATTTGTTATTCTATCGGGATGATAAAGCAAATCCCCTTGCCGGAAAAAAAATTCAACTGGTACGACGTCTCAGAACCGCACGAAGAAGATTTCACGACACTCTCGGAAAAATTCAATCTCCCTTACTTACTTGTTCAGGACTGTTTGAAGCCAGAGCATCTTCCCAAATACGAAGAGACGGAGGAAGGGTATCACTTTCTCATGATGAGATCCTACGACAAGGATGCAACTTCCGAGTGCACGACGATCCAGGAGCTCACGAGGAAGGTGGCCCTTTTCATCACGAGTGATCGCCTGGTGACGATTCACAGAGTGGAGCTTCCGCACGTCTCAAAAGTCATGAATCGCTGTGATAAGCCGGATACATTTCCCAAGAGCATTCAGATGCTGGTCCACCAGATTGTTCTGGATGCCATTCGCACCTACGAAGAACCGATAAATGCCCTCCAGGACACCTATGATGATTTCGAGACGGAAGTCCTCTCGAAGAAATTCGACATGGATATGATGAAGGTCTACAAGTTCCGGAGAAAACTCTTCGTCCTGAAGCGGATTCTCAAGCAAACCAATGACAGTCTTTACCGCTTCCGCGTCTTCTGGGAAAAACATCATTCGATGCTTCAGGATCTGAAAGAAAATATTGATCAGCTCTACTTTCAGCTCGATGAAGTTTCGGATAATTTCGAGCACCTCTTAGAACTCCAGATTCAGATGGACGATCAGAAGGCCAACGATGTGATGAAAACACTCACCGTTTTCTCCACGGTCTTACTTCCGTTGAATTTTATCGCGAGTTTCTACGGGATGAACTTCACGCATCTGCCAGGCCTCAACTCGCCTCACGCACTGGCCGGCATTTCCCTCTTCATGGTCGTAGTCTGGATTGTGTGCCTCATCTACTTCCGGTACCGCGGCTGGTTTAAAACCAGGAAGACTCACTGATGGAAAAAATTCGGAAATTAGCCGAGCTGGTAAAGCCCTTTTACGATTGTGACGATCCCGCTCACGACTGGCCCCACATCGGCAGAGTTGCAGCGACGGCAAGAAAACTTTGCGAAGGAACTTCAGCGAAACTCGATTGCGTGCTTGCCGCTGTTTATTGCCATGATCTCGTCAACCTTCCGAAGAATCATCCTGATCGCTCGAGAGCTTCAGAGTTAGCGGCGGATAAAGCAGAGCCACTTCTCAGGGATTCAGGGTTTTCTGCTGAAGAAATAAAGATCATCCGTACCGCGATCATTGAACATAGTTTTTCACGAGGCCTGAAACCTTCGCTCCTGGAGTCGGCGATTGTTCAGGATTCCGATCGCCTCGATGCTCTGGGGGCCATAGGCGTTTTGAGATGTGCCGCCGTGAACACGCAGATGAAGTCAAAGCTCTACGAACCTTTTGATCCCTTCGCTGAATTGCGTGAATTAGATGATAAGACCTATATGGTTGATCACTATTTTGTGAAGCTCTTCAAGCTTCCCGATATGATGATGACGGATGCGGGAAAAAAAGAAGGGCATCTTCGGGTTGAGTTCATGAAGAATTTCCTTCAGGAACTGGGAAAGGAAATCAGATGAATCTCGAATCACTGGAAAAAGAAATTCTCTCTCTGATTGAAGGCGAGAAAAATCTCGTCGCCAACCTCGCGAATATTTCTTCGTCGATTTTTTATTCCTACCCGGGCCTTAACTGGTGTGGCTTTTATCTCTGGGATGAGACCGACCAGGAACTGATTCTGGGACCTTTCCAGGGAAGAGCTGCGTGCCTCCGGATCAAGGCGGGGAAAGGTGTCTGCGGAACGAGCTACCTGAAAAAAGAAACGATCAAAGTCGACGATGTTCATGAATTCCCGGGACACATTGCCTGTGACTCAGCATCGGAATCAGAACTTGTCGTTCCCATGATAAAAAATGGCAAGGTCCTAGGAGTGCTTGATCTCGATGCCCCGGTGAAAGCGCGGTTCAC
This sequence comes from Bacteriovoracaceae bacterium, assembly GCA_947451425.1. Taxonomy (GTDB): domain Bacteria; phylum Bdellovibrionota; class Bacteriovoracia; order Bacteriovoracales; family Bacteriovoracaceae; genus Peredibacter. The sequence goes on from CANGAC010000079.1 coordinate 9,309, forward strand.
TGATCAGGACGCAAAAGATTTCACTCGCATTATGGAAAGAGTGGTTAAGCAACTTTACTGAGTGATTCCACGGGCAAGGTAATTTGCTTCTTCTCTTCCGCGTGGAAGAATTTCCGGTAGAGAATGATCGCTAATGCATAGGCTGCACCCGACATGTAGAAGGTCGGGCCGAAAGAATAGTTTTCAATCAGGTATCCGCCCATCCTGGTCCCGCCTGCATAAACCAGGTGATAAAAGAAAACGATGATCGCCGAAGCGAACACACATTCTTTTTCGCGAACTCTTTCCATTTCAAACATGGATGTAATGGGTGAAGACATGTTCATCAGAGTTCCGCGCATGACAAAACACGATAAGACTAACGTTACATTTGCAGTCATGCCCATGCCCACAATGAAAGGAATCGCCAGAAGAGCAGTGCCCATGATGAACTTGAGGTTCGTTGTTTTCTTCACGAGACTCGGAGTCATAAAAATTCCGACAAAGATGAACGCCTGAAGGAGGGCGTAAGAGACTCCGATCATCTTGGTGGAAAAATCAAAGCGCTCCCGCAGATACAGATTGATAAAGGGAACCGTAAGTCCGGATCCTAAGGCGAGGCACAGCTTGGGAGAAATGAGTTTTCCCAGAATGACCCATTCTTTTTCCCGGAGCCCTTCGAAGACACGTTTCTTCATTTTCGGAATCGGTACTCTCTGAATCTTCATGAAGACAAGGTTGGAAAGGGTGACGATAACGAGGGATGCAATGATCGCTGCTCTCATCGATTCGAGTCTCGTGAAATCGTGATGAAACCATCTCATGATAGCGGGAAGATACCCCCCGATGGCAAAGCCTAACAGATGAGCGCCCATGTTGAGCGATGAGTTCATGGAAAATAAGTGGACGCGCACCTCGGGTGTGGAGTTCCTGAGATAGAACGGTGACACCGAAATACTGAAGAGTGCCTGGAACATCGCTGCGACTAAGCCGAAAATAAAAAGCGAAGATTCGTCAGTGTGGAAAATCTGGATGAAATAAAAAACTGAACAAAGCGCCATCCCCGAGATCACGAGATGCTTCACGTGAAAACGCTCGATGATGAGAGAGGCCGGGATCGCCATGATGGAAATGCCAAGTGAGGCAGTTGAGATGAGATTCCCAATGACAGTCTCACCATAGCCGAGCTCCTTCAGATAAAGACTGAAGAGGAGACCGTGAATCGACATGCCCATTCCGTTGATCGCATTACCAATCAGGAAGAGTTTGACGTTTTTTGAGAATTGCTGGAAGTGCGTGAGATAGGCCCGAACCATGGATAGATCTTAACCCAAGGCGGAAATTTGCCCAGACGGTGAATTTTTCCATGGGAATTTTCCACTTGCCGCAGGATACCAGACAATTCCGGTTTGATATACCAAACCCTCTGTTTTATGATTCTGGAAGGTATAAAAAGGATGTTTTCATGAAGCTTATTTTCTTAGCACTTCTCATGTCATGCTCAACCTTCGCGGATTTCGTTTACATGCAGGAAACCGAGGCCGGAAAAACCATCCAATGGTCAGGCCCCGAAGGGACAAAGACCCTCTCGGAGTCAGGTAAAGACTGGGCAATTTATCCGGATATCACGCCGGATGGGACAGAATTTATTTTCGTGGAAGGTCCGGGAAACGAAGATCTCCATCTCACCTACATGAACAAGAAAACCAATTCCTCTTACCGTTTTCATTCGCCAAGAAAAGGCATGGTTCTTCACCCGAAGTTCAGCCGGAACGGAAAGATGATTTTCTATTCTGCTCCCGGGGAAAACGGAAAGAACACGATCTACTTCTTTAATCGTGAAGAGGAAGTCCTTCGCCAGGGAAATAATCTCGTGGATTATTCTCTCGAGAAAGCCAAGGCCATCGATCCTACGGAAGAGGGATATTTTCCAAGACCATCATCGGACGGAAACTTTGTCGTTTATCAAAGAAACGGGAATGGGAAAAAAGAGATCGTTCTCTTTGACCGGATTGAGAATGAAAAAACAGTCCTCGCCGAAGGAATGTCTCCGTCACTTTCGTTTGATGAGCGCATGATCGCGTTTACCTCAAAGAAAAATGGTAACTGGGACATTTATACGATCGACCGCGCGACGAAAGTCGTGACCCAGATGACGAACGATCCGAAAGATGAAATGGCGCCGACCTTCATGCCGGATAACACTTTGGTTTTTGCTTCGAACAAAACCGGCCACTACAGACTCTATAATCAGAAATGGGAAAAGATCACAAATCACGGTGATGAAGACCTTGAACTCTACTCTCCGAACTTTGCCGGTGACACAAATTACACGCAAAAAGATCGCGCGCCTTACATGGGAAATCCGCGCTCTTCCTTCGGAACAGTGATCCATAACGGGAAGCTCTACATGTGCGGTGGCCACCAGGGTGCTGAGCATACTTATCCGGCAGAATCTTTCAGCAATCAATTCGTGGTTTATGACCTCGCAACGAATAAATGGTCAGAGCTCGCTCCTCGTCCTAGCTTTGCACACGGCTATCAGATTGCGGCCCATGGAAATTACATCTATGCCTTTGGTGGATTTGCTTACTCAGCGGAACACAAACCGAAGTGGAAATCGCTTGATGTGATTGACCGGTATTCCATTTCTGAGAACAAATGGGAAACCATCGGGAAGCTCAATCTCCCGCGTTCATCAAATGTCGCTGTGACGATTGAGAATAAAGTTTACCTCGTAGGCGGGTGGAACGGGACGCCGAAGTTTGATAATGATGCTGATGGATTTTTCCACGACACAGTTGAAATCTTTGACTTTGAATCCGAAAAAGTGACGATTGCTCCTTACAAGATTCCGACTCCGGTTCGTCGCGCTCTGACAGGTGTGAACTACCAGAATAAAATTCTCCTCGTGGGTGGTCTCGGACAGGGTGCCACGCACTTTGAGCTCATCCAGAAAGTCACCAGCATTGATCCCGTAACTGGCGAGACAACTGAGCTTCCTCCCCTGCCGTTTGCGACCTTTGCGCCTGCGGCAGAGATCCTCGGAGATGAGTTGTACGTCTTCGGAGGGATGTTCAAGACCGGAGAGATGGCCTACGAATACGTGGCCCACATTTACGCTCTTGATATCAAGAAAGGCGAATGGAGACACACCGGTCGCTACCTGAAAGAGACGAAAGGCTTTTCGCAGGTTTTCTCTCTGAGTGAAAACACTCTGGGAATTCTCGGAGGACACCGTTACTTCGAAGGATTTGATTCGCCCGTAACGACGTTTGAGACATTCACGAAAAAATAACGAATTTGGGAGTACCGTTATTTGGTAACGGTACTTCCTGCTTTTCCGTAATTTGAAAGAACGCGCGCTGAAGGATCCTGAACGTTACAGCCAGGCCATTCCTTGTTCGGCATCCAGAAATCCTTAATCACCTTAGACTGTCCCGCAAAATGCTTCTCGAAGATGTCACGGTAGAGAAGTGACTCTTTCGTGAAGGGAGTTCCGTAGGCGTATTTGTCTCTGGCCTTCGCCACGTCAGCGTCGGAGTATTTTGAGTCCGCGAACTCTTTTAAGTAATCCACCATCGAGTGCCCGACGGCATCCGAGAAGGCGGCCTTATCGCGCCAGAGGATTTCATCCGGAATGAGATTCGTTCCTTCAAAGGCCTTCCGGAGAAGCCACTTACCGACGCCGGTTGTGTTCATTTTGATCTCTGGATTGATTTCCATCACACTGCGGACAAAGTCCAGGTCGCCGAAAGGGACGCGCGCCTCGAGGGCATTGGCGGCGATACAGCGGTCAGCCCGGAGGACGTCGTACATGTAGAGCTCATCCACCCGCTTCTTCGCTTCTTTCTGGAACTCGGCCGGAGTCGGAGCAAAGTCCGTGTACTTGTAACCAAAGAGTTCATCGGAAATTTCACCGGTGAGAACCACTTTGATCTTCGTTTTCTCGTGAATATATTTGCAGACGAGA
>CANGAC010000080.1 GCA_947451425.1 Bacteriovoracaceae bacterium
TACATCATTCGGGAATATTCCTTTTCAGTTCAACATGAAAGGCAGCTCATATGCCTGGCACTGTTTCAAAGGGATTTTCTTCTGTGTGCTGACTTTGGGATTCTATTTTCCCTGGTACATCGTTTCCCTTCACAAGTTCAAGATGAAGCATCTGAAGTTTAAGGGAGCGACTTTCCATACCAAAACGACCGGAGGCTCTTTCATTTTCCAGTCAATTAAAATGATCTTATTACTGGTGTGTTCACTGGGGCTCGCCTTCCCCTACGTCATGAACATGAACCTCGCCTATTACCTGAATAACCTGCGGATGAAAGGTGACATGAACTTCGATGAGATCGTCCAGAATCCTGAGAAAGTGAAAGATGAAAGCCTTCAGGACAGCCTGGCGAGTGCGTTTGATGTGGATGTGGACGTGGCGTGATCAACGCCCCCTTTTACGACGGTGTTTCGGCTAAAGCGCATGCGAGCACCGTCAATGTCTCCGGTAATTTCCTCAGTGTAACGTACCTCGAAAACGGATTCCGGAAGGAGCACTCCTTCCGGATGTCCGAACTCTCCCAGCAAAATGACGGCGACAAGATCATCCTCTCGAAAGACCTGATGATGGTGATCCTCACGAGAGAAGACTGGAAAAGCCTCCGGATCAAAACTTCGGCGGGTCCGAATAAAAACCTTGTTCTGACCGGTGCGATTCTTTTTACACTTTTTACGTTACTCATCATCTGGCACAAACAAGTCATTATTGCGGCCACGGAACTCGTGCCTGATTTCATCCTGGATAATGCCGGACGGGACATTCAGAAGGAACTTGAGAAGAAAAACTGCCTGAGTCATGAGCAGGAAAGAATCGTCGAGAGTGCGTTCCTACGAATCGGGAAGAATAAGGACGCATACACTTTCTTTCTGATTCATGACGACGTCAAAAATGCCTTCGCTATGCCTGGTAAAGTCATCGTCTTTCACGATGCGATTTTTACCGAACTCGATTCCTTTGAAACTTTCACCGGCATTCTTGCCCACGAGATCTCGCATCTGGAAAAAGAGCATATTAAAAGAGGGATCGTAAAAAGCATGCTTGTTAACTGGGTTGTTTTTGCCGTCACGAATGGATCTTCCGGAGGAAATCTGGTGAAGGGTCTCGTGGGAGCAAGATTCAATCAGGCCGAAGAACAGGAAGCGGATGAAGAAGCGGCAAAACTTCTGAAAGAGGCTCGGATTAATCCGGCAGGAGTGAGGAATTACTTTGAAGGGAAGATGAAAAAAACAGACTCACTAGACCGCTATCTCATGCTTTCTCACCCGGAATACGCTGACCGGATAAAAACGTTCAGGGCCCAACCGGTTAAGTATGAGCCCATGAATGCCAAAGACTGGGATATCCTGAAAAAAGGCTGTCAGTCGAACTTGTAATTGGCGAGTGTCGCTGCAATGACAAAAAGTACAAGGCAAATGAAATACGCCGGGCGCCCGTACTGAGGGAAGCGTCTCGCGACCACTGCTCCGCCAATTCCTATGATGAACCAGATCCCGAGTTTCAGCATGACCCACAAAGGCCAGCCGCCGGTGTGACCGATTCCCAGGCGGGCCATGAGACCCATTCCACCCACGAGTGTGAGAAGTGTCGCAATCCCTGTGAGGATCTTGATGTGTTTTTCTTTCACTCCATAAAAGCTGATCGCAAGTCCCGTGAAGAGAATGAGAATCGATGTGAGGTGAATAATCTTGTAATTTTCGTAGCTGATCATAATGCCTTTAGAACTTCCTTCAGAAGTTTCCAGAATGTTTCTACAGTTGGGATAAGAAGTCTTTCCTGTGGTGAGTGAGCGCCCATGATGGTCGGGCCGAAAGAGACGGCATCGATAGGACCGATTTTGTCGCGAAGAATCCCGCACTCAAGGCCGGCGTGAATCGCTGTCACTTTCGCTGTTTTCGAGAAAAGCTCTTCGTATTTTTTCCCGACGAGATCAAGAAGCTTATTCTCACGAACCGGCTTCCAGCTCGGATATTCGCCGTTTTTGGTGAACTCAATGCCAAAACCGCGCGCCAGCGACATGACCTGATTTTCCAGTCCCACACATTCTCCGCGATCAAAGAAGCGCAGGGAACTTTCGAGATAAAACTGGCCCCTCACGAGAAGTGAGATCGCGAGGTTATTGGAAAGGGCCACGAGTTCTTTATTGCTGGGAAGATCGTAAGCGTGAGCACCATGTGGGAAGGCCATGAGAAACGATAAGTATTTCCGCGCGTCGGCAGAATCAACAACTTCAGAAGCGTGATCCATCGATTCAACGGCCGTCGTGAATTTGCGGTCACTTTCCGGCATGAACGAGCGCCATCTGTTTGAGACTTCCGTCGCTGCTTTTTCTACAACTGCTTTGTCATTCACGTTAATGATCGCAAAAGCGTCACGAGGAATAATATTGTGGGCCTTGCCGCCTCTCCATTCCACGAGTTCAAAGGAATCCTGGGGAAGAGAGTTCATCCAATCCATCAGGAACTTAATAGCGTTCCCTCTTTGCTCGTGAATATCAACTCCCGAGTGTCCGCCCAGAAATCCACCCACAGTGAGTTTCACGGTCGTCTTCATTTTTGCCGGAACGAGTGTTGCGGTGTCTTTAAATTCGTAATCAATTCCCCCCGCGCAGCCAATGTAGAGTGATCCCCACTCTTCGGTGTCGAGGTTGAGCATTTTCTTACCAGCGAGATGTGTGGCGTCCACTCCCCATGCACCTTTAAGGCCCGTCTCTTCATCGATCGTGAAAAGAAGTTCAAGTGCCGGATGCTGGATCGTTTTATCTTCCATCAGAGCAAGTGAGGCCGCGCATCCGATGCCGTTATCGGCCCCAAGAGTCGTGCGATCGGCTTTGATCCACTCGCCTTCTTTTATGGTGATAATGGGATCGTGATTGAAATCAATTTTTCTGTCAGGGGTGGCGTCCGTCACCATGTCCATGTGGTTCTGAATGATGACTGTTTCGTGAGTTTCATAACCAGCGGTCGCCGGAACATAAACGATCACGTTCCCGACTTCATCCACATGCGTACGATGACCGAGTTCTTTCGCGCGGCCAACGATGTACTCGCGCATTTTGTCCTCTTTCTTTGAAGGACGCGGGATTTGATTAATGGCGTGGAAATATCCCCAGACAAGATTCGGTTCTGCCGGAAAATGAGCGGGAGTTTGCATAAGGTATCCTCGGACTAAGTTATGAATATTTCTGCGTTTTACCTTTCGTTTACCATTTTGTCTTTACCCTATTATTGACAGGCATGGCCAAGGCTTTCTATAAGGGGGTAACTTTGTCTTATATATAGGAGGTTTTATGAAACTTAAGTCACTCATTTTCTCTGTGATGATGACCCTCAGTCTCAGCAGTTTTGCTCAGGCGTGGTTCCCGGCCCAGTACAGTGTTCAGGTTCTTCCGGGACAAGTTGCGGCCCAGGTTTTCAATCCTCATTTTGTTCCGATCGTTTGTTCCGGCCAGGTTTTCGGTCAGACATATGCCGGTCCGGTTGTGACCTCAGGATTTTTTGAAACATATCTCCAGCCGGGGACAAATCGCTTCGCTTTCGTTTACACGAATGCCTGGGCGCCGTTTGTTCAGGGGTGGGCAAATCTTAATTGCAGATACTGGTACTAGATAAAATGAAAAAGGCTCCGAAAGGAGCCTTTTTTTTTGCTTAATTCAAGCCCTTGTCGAGAACCACATCGTCGGGTGTGCCTTTATAAAAATACACAAAATTATATCCCGCTTCCGCGAGTGCATCAGCAGCTTCGGCCGGTGAGTTGTCACCTTTCTGAAGGCTGTAAACGATGATGTTCTGATTCTTATTCGGATACTTTGAAGAGAAATCATTTTTAAAAGACGGACCGTAGTTCATGTAAACTGCGTTTTCGTATTTTGCAGGAGATTTATCTTCTGCCTGAAGGCTCACGAAGACGAAATTCATTCTGTCTTCGAGACGTTGTTTGAAGGATTCGCGACCGATTTCGTATTTCATGAGAGTCACCTTGATTGACAGTTTTGGACCTCTCAAAGATACTGCGATTAACCTTAAAAGTTAAGCGGGTTTGCGTCATGGATTCACAGGTCAATTACATGCCGGTTGCATCTTCCCTGAATTGGGATGAGTACTTCATGCTTCAGGCCATGATCGCATCCTTTAAGAGTAAAGATCCCAACACAAAAGTCGGCTGCGTCTTTGTTGATGATAATAATCACCAGCTCTCGATGGGCTATAACGGCCAGATTGCCGGAATCGATGAATCCAAGATTCCCTGGGGCAATGTAAAATCCGTTCCCCTTGACCAGCAGAAATACGCCTACGTCGTTCATTCCGAAGCGAATGCGATTCTTCATGCGAAGGCAGATCTTGCCGGTTCACGCTGTTACGTCACACTCTTTCCCTGCCATGAATGTGCCAAGATGATGGCCACGGTGAAGATTAAAGAAGTGGTCTTCCTTTCAGATAAGTACAACGGGTCCGTGGAAAATCAGATCGCGAAGAAAATTTTTGATATGTCCCAGATCAAGTACCGCGAACTAAAGCTCAAGCCATCCATCGTGACGGACCTTTCGAACTATTTCCACTCAATCCTGTAAAGATCCTCTCCCAGAACTTTGACCTTACCGATTTCCGCAAGGGCTTTCAGGCTAAAGAACTGGATGTGGGTCGGATCGCGCATGTAGAACCATTTTCCAAAATCAGATTCCGGATAAAGCTTGGTCCGGACAAAAAGCGGACCCCGGGAAATTTTCCTGAGATCAGAAAGTGTGGCCACAGGATCAGCGAGGTGTTCAATCACCTCATTCATGACAATAAAATCGTAATCCTTGTCCCAGATTGATTCATCCGGAACGTAAAACGGATCGTAAGAATCCATCCTGAACCCTTTTTCGGAAAAAAGAGTCTTCATGAGCTGGGTCCGGCCGCAACCGAAGTCGAGGCCCTTCATTTCCGGAAAGAGCTCCCGGACCACAGGATCAACCGTTCTTAAGTAGTACTCGCGATAATGAGGGTCGGTCTCATCGTTGTTGTGGGTATCGTAACGACTCTTTTCTTCTTCTTTGGAGATGATCTGATTCCGGGGAACAAAAATTATCGTGCAGTCGGGGCATTTATAAAAAGTTCGGGTGCGATCTGTGTGAAAAAGTTCTGCCTCAACTTTATGGCAAAGAGGACAGATCATTCTTTCTCAGCTTCACGGGCCCTGATCCATGATGTGACAGATAACTTCAAGGCCACATCAACCGGGATGTCGACCTTTTCAACTTTCGAAGGCTCAATCAAGACCGTCATCCCACCCAGCATGTAGGAAAGGGGGATATAAACGGCGATCAGGTTCTTACCCGGCAGTTCATCCAGATCTTCACGGGTCACGAGACCGAGCATTTTGACCCCCATCGGTTCGATGGGAACGAGAACGACCCTTTGAAGGTTCGTGCCTCCGCTGCTTTTTCCGGGAATAAGTCCCATCAGGTCTCTTAATGGATTATAGATCGCCTTAATCAGCGGCACTTTCTCTAAAAGACTCGAGATCCAGGTAAAAAAGCGGGCGGTAATGTAATTACTGACCAGAACCCCGACCAGCATGATGAGGGCGAGGGACACAAGAATCCCGAGGCCCGGAACATAAAGCCAGTCGCCGAGAACTCTTGCGAGTAACGGAGCGAAGATGGATTCAACATTAATGCTGGCCCAATAGAGAAGATAAAAAGTGAGTGTGATGGGCAGAACGACGATCAGGCCCTTGAAGAAAATCTGATTCAGTTTTTTCATTAATAAGAGGATATCACAGAGGGGAATGAGAAGAGAGGGCAAAAAAAAAGCCCGGTTGCCCGGGCTTTTTTTCGAAAGAACTACTTCTTCTTAGAAGCTTTCTTTTTAGTAGCTTTTTTAGCTGCTTTCTTAGTTGCTTTCTTTGTAGCTTTCTTCGCTGCTTTCTTAGCCATGATTTCCTCCCAGGAAATGTGTGGTTAATATAATTGACCTTTCTTATTTAAAGCTTAAACACAATTTTCATCTAACGCAAATAAAAAATACAAATTTTATTCAAACCTAAACTTTTTTCTGATCGAGGGGGGTCGGAAGGATTTTTTTGGAGCCTTCGAACCCTCATGCACATCAATCGATCATCGATCAGTTGGTATGCATGAGAGATCGGAAGGTCTTTGAGAAAGATTTAGGGAAAAATGAAATCGAGATCATCGCTTTTCACATCAACTGTCACTTTTCCGCCACCTTCAAGCCGGCCGAAGAGGATCTCATGGGCCAGTGGCTTCTTAATCTTATCATTGATAAGACGGGCGATCGGACGAGCTCCGAGCTTGCTGTCATAACCTTTCACCGACAGCCACTCTTTCGCGGCACTTGTGACTTCGAGGTCGACTTTTTTATCGATCAACTGGTTCTCGAGTTCCATCAGAAACTTGTTCACCACCATCTCAATATTGCGGGTCTCGAGCTTGTTAAATGTGATCACAGCATCGAGGCGGTTGCGGAATTCGGGAGTGAAGAATCCTTTAATGGCCTGGTCGCGCTTAGTGGAATTTATTTCCCCTCCGCGACTTCCACTGAGCCCGATTGATCCACCTTCCATCTCTTTTGCCCCCGCATTTGAGGTCATAATGAGAATGACGTTCCGGAAATCCGTGGTTCGTCCGTTGGAATCGGTAAGGGCCCCGTGATCCATCACCTGAAGGAGGATATTGAAGATATCAGGATGCGCTTTCTCGATCTCATCCAGAAGCAGAACCGAGTACGGATTCTTGTGGATCGAGTCTGTCAAAGTTCCGCCCTGATCAAAGCCAACGTACCCTGGAGGGGCCCCGATGAGTTTGGAGACGGTATGCTTTTCCATGAACTCGGACATGTCGATCCGGACAAAATTAATGCCCATAATATGCGCCAACTGGCGTGCGAGTTCGGTTTTCCCGACCCCGGTTGGACCGGCAAAAAGGAAACTGGCGATCGGTTTTTCCTGATGGCCTAAGCCTGATCGTGAAAGAATAAGGGCATTGGCGACTTTATCCACGGCTTCGTTCTGGCCATAAATCATCATCTTCAGATCGCGCTCAAGGAAGCGCAGTTTTTCTTTTTCGTTCACTGAAATCGACTTTTGTGGGATCCGGGCGATTTTAGCGACGATATGTTCGATATCATCCATGGTCACCACAGAGCCCTCGCCTCTTTCGGGCTTCAGGCGGATGTAGGCCCCGACTTCATCGATCACATCAATCGCCTTATCCGGAAGCTTTCTTTCCGCCACGTGCTTGTGAGCAAGCTCAACCGCGGCCCTGATGACTTCTTCAGGATAAGAGACATGGTGATGTTCTTCGAATTTCGTCTTAAGACCTTTAAGAATCGAAACCGAGTCCTCAACGGAAGGCTCAAGAACGTCAATTTTTTGAAAACGGCGGTTCAGGGCCTGGTCTTTCTCAAAATATTTGCGGTATTCATCGAAAGTGGTCGAGCCCATGCAACGAATGAGGCCTTTCGACAAGGCCGGCTTAAGTAAATTGGAGGCATCAAGGCTTCCACCGGAAGTGGCACCCGCACCGATGATGGTGTGAATCTCATCAATAAAGAGGATTGAGCCGTCTTTCTCGTTTTCTTTCTCCAGGGCCTGAAGAACGAGCTTTAAGCGCTCCTCAAAGTCCCCGCGGAACTTCGTTCCGGCCAATAGTGAGGCCATATCAAGAGAATAGACGGTGGTTTTTGCCAGAAGTGAAGGCACACGGTTTTCCACGATCGCTTTGGCGAGGCCCTCAGCGATCGCCGTTTTCCCGACACCTGAGTCCCCGACGAGGATCGGATTATTTTTCCGGCGGCGGCAAAGGATCTGGATGATCCGTTGGATTTCTTCTTCGCGGCCGATGATCGGATCGATTTTGCCTTTTTTAGCGAGCTCGTTCAGGTTCGTGGTGAACTCAGAAAGTGCTTTCTCGAATTTTTCTTCACGACGGAAAGTCTCCCCGCCGGTTTCCACGTTCACTTCGCCTTCCGTGCTATTGACCGGCTTATCGGTTGAGTGGGCAATCTTTTCCACAATGTCGATGCGGTTCACACCCTGGCGTTCCAGGAAGTATGTGGCGTGTGATTCTTTTTCACTGAACATCGCTACCAGGAGATTAATCGCCTGAATGGATTTCTTGCCCGAGCTCTGGATATGGATGGCTGCACGCTGAATCACGCGCTGAAGGGACAGGGAAATTTCCGGCTGATAAAGGATGCCATTTTCTTTGGCGATCTCGCGCAGCTGATCGTTTCCGAATTGCTTCTTATTCAGATCCTGAATCTCATCCGGGGACAGGAGAGAGAAATTGGAGTCGTCATTTAAGAATGACTGAAGATCTTTTTTAAGATCGTTCATGTTGGCACCACAATCATTCAGTATTTCCGAAACCGTCTCATCATCCAGCATGGAGAAGAGAACGTTTTCCAGAGTCAGAAATTCGTGGCGCTTGTCATTGGCGCGCTTGATGGCCTTGTTCAATATCTGTTCTAATTTTTGGCTGATCATATTTGGTCCCTCTCATCGCTTATTATACGACAAGATGGGGGCGATTGGGCAAACCGCAAGGTTAGACAACGATGTTAATCGAGGGGATCAGTACTGCACTTTAATGGGTGTCCATTTTCCCGTGCATACTTGATAACTTTGGCCACTTTTGATTCAGCAACTTCATAGGTATAGATGCCGCACACACCGAAGCCCCGCGTATGGACTTCCAGCATGATCGCATGCGCTTCTGGTTCGGCTTTTTGAAAATATTTTTCGAGGACGTGAATCACGAACTCCATAGTGGTATAGTCATCATTATGCATGATGACTTTGTACATCCGCGGCTTCTGAAGTTTTTCCTTCTTTGCCGTGGCCACGCCTGATTGTTCGTCGCGATCTGTTTCTGAAGACATAATAGTGGGTGGAGTTTATCATCATCGTTATCAAAGGCAAAGATTGTGTCACAAGATTACACCGTCATCCGGAACCGGCTCCAGAAGAACCTCAAAAAATTAAAGTCATACCTCAGTAAAGGAGGTATCGAAGCGTACCGCCTCTATAATAAAGACATTCCTGAATATCCTTATCTGATCGATCTCTATGGTGAGCATGCTGTTATTTATGAACAGGGCAAAAAACTGTCAGATGAAGAAGATACCTTGCGGGAAAAGCACCAGGCCCACATCGAGCAGGCGATTACCGAAATTTTATCCATTCCCGCCGAGCGCCAGCATTTTAAAATCCGGGAGCGCCAGAAAGGGAACGATCAGTACCGTCCGCTGGACCCAAAATCTCAGGAATTTTTCCCGGTTAATGAACCACCGCTAAAATTTCTTGTGAACCTCGAGCGCTATCTCGATACAGGTCTTTTTCTTGATATGCGTCCCCTTCGCCAGAATCTTTTCCTGAATTCGAAAGGAAAAAAGATTCTCAATCTCTTCTGTTATACGGGCTCTCTGAGTGTGGCCGCTGCAGCCGGCGGAGGAATTGTCACATCCGTGGATATGTCCCGCACTTATCTTGATTGGGCGTATGAAAATTTTCTCCTGAATAAAATTGATCCCAAGCCGCATCTTTTCTGGCAGGCAGATGTGCTGAAAGATCTCATCGCAAGAAAAGAGTCCGGCGAAAAATTTGATACGATCATTCTTGATCCTCCGAGTTTTTCCAACTCCAAGCGGATGGAAGAAGATCTCGATATCGAGAGAGATCACCCCCTCCTCGTCAGAGACTGCATGCAACTCCTGTCCCCCGGGGGCATGCTGATCTTCTCCACGAACAAAAAGAAGTTCGAACTTCACTCGATCATTGCGAGCACCTACGCCGTAAAAGAGATCAGCCACTGGACCATTCCCCAGGACTTTCACCACACGGAGATCCATCGGGCCTTCCAGATTCAGCGAAAAGATTAGCCTGACTTATACCCATCATTAGCCACGCTAATGAAAATCATGGCCAAACTACTGAAAAGACCTACTTAACGCAATGCCGGTATAGAAATGTAACACTAAAGGACAATTCTTGACCTAGCGAACTTCTCCCTGATAGAAGTACGCATTCGTATGTGACAGGGGATGTCCATTAAGTTTTTTCACAGGGGGAAAAATGAAAAAAACAATCGCACTTACTGCTCTATTAGTTGTTACGACGGCTGCTCAGGCGAAATCCAGCATGAAGCAAGGTCCACTGGGATCTCTCGAGATTACTGAAGTCACGACAAAGTCGATGATGATTGATCCGGATCCGACGACTCCAACAACTCCTCCGACAACAACACCTGCTCCAACTTTTAGTGATCGCGTTCAACAAACCGGTCAAGTCATCCAGGCAGCAAAAGATGTCGTTGCTCTTGGTGAAGCTATCTACGCTCTCGTCGAGCATGGCCGCCCGAAAGTCACTACTGATTATGCTCCGATCGATATCGTTCCTCGTGATCCATCAAATACAGAAGCTGATCCAGCGAAAAGATACGCTGTCAGCCCATTCGATATGGAAGGTTTCTCAATGCCTATCGAGAAGATGATCACAGCGAAAGTGAAGTCACCAACTGGTGGTGAAGCAGTTGTGTTCCAGTACAAAGTTGTTTACTCGTACGGTGGAACTTATAACGGTGTCGGGAAATACCTCACGGGTATCAACATCATTCCGGCATCAATTAAAGTGGCTCACGGTTGGACATTCAACTCAAGCATGAAACTCACTGGCATGATGAACCACGGAACAAAAGCCGACCCTATCGTGGGAGCAATGATCACCATCAAATACAGCATGAGCTCAATGACTCAGGCGTTTGAGAGAAACGACACCATCTACATTAGAGGTGACGGCCAAATGAAAGCGATGATCGCTAACTAAAATAAGTTTTTTTCCCCAGAAAGGGCCTCTAACGGGGCCCTTTTTTTTTGGTTCCAATACACTTTTACATAAACGGCGCATTATTCATTATAATGCGCCGTTTATGTAAAAGTGTGCTGGAACCTAGTGCCCCCATCGGGCTATAATTTAGACATCCTTAATGACGAGGGTTTCTCAATTTTTCCTAGGAGGAAAGATGTTTAAGTATGTATTGATCGCATCTCTGGTTCTCGGTTCTGCTGCTGCTTTCGCTGAAAGTGATTCTGATAGCTGCGGCCTCGGCTGGCAGGTAACTAAGAAGAAAACTTTCTCAGCTACAACTACACGTGGAACAACTAACTCTGTCGTTCCACCTACATTCGGAATGACTTCAGGAACAATTGGTTGTGCTCAACACAGCCTCGTGAAAGCTGACATGAAGCCACTTCACTATGCTGACGCTAACTACGAAAACCTCATGACTGAAATTGCTCAGGGTCAGGGCGAATACCTCGCTGGTTTCGCTGCAACTCTTGGCTGTTCTTCAGCTGAATTCTCTTCTGCGCTTCAGTCTAACTTCGGCGATATCGTTGAAGGTAAGACTCCAGCAGACCTCGTGAAGAAAGCTCAGACAATCGCTTCTTCTCTTAACTGCCAGGCTTAATTCTCTACAATTGGGGCTCCTCTGGGGCCCCTTTTTTTTTCCTAAGAATCCTCATGAAAATTTTCTTCCTGCTTGTTTTTCTGATCCCCTCTGCTTTTTCCTCAACCGTTGAAGAGATCGCCAGAAAAGAATCGAAGTCACGCGAGTGGCAGACGCTTCTTCATTACAAAAGAAACCTGATTGGTCGCTGGGTGAGCCAGGCCGACGGAGAGGGTTTCTTTTTTGCTGAAGACGGTAAGTACAACCCGGAAAAAGAAATGCTCGCTTCCGTGAAAGCGATGTCTGATGAAACGAAGGCCGATGATATCCGCCATCCTCAGTGCGCGTTTCCCGCGCGCTTCAATTACCTGAAGAGAGTCTTCAATCTGAGTCCCAAAAAAGCAGAATGTAAGGACTATCATTGGTGGAGGGAGAATCTTCCCTATCACTCAGTGACTGTGATTTTTGCCAGCTACTACGCTAATAACCCTTCTTCCATTTTCGGGCATACCTTTCTCCGGATCAATTCCTCCGACAAGAAAAGTATCTCTGACTACGGCGTCGATTTCTCTGCGATGACTGATACGGATCACGGAGTAGAATTCGCGATCCGCGGAGTGCTGGGTGGCTATGTCGGGCTTTTCAATATGAAGCCCTACTACATGAAAATGAACGAATATCTTGAAAATGAGAACCGCGATCTCTGGGAGTATGACCTGAACCTCACGTCAGCTCAGATTGAGCGCATGCTCGATCATATCTGGGAGCTTCAGAAGAACACCTATTTCGATTACTACTTCTTCCAGGAAAACTGCTCCTACCAGCTTCTGACTCTGCTGGAAGTCGCCAATCCTCACTGGCACCTCTCGGATGAGTTTGATCTGGAGACGATTCCGATTGATTCCGTGAAAGTTCTCAAACACACGAAGAATGCGATTAAAGATGTTCACTATCGTCCGGCCTACAAAAAGACGATGGAGCAAAAGCTCACGACTCTCACCTCTCTTGAGCACACCCAGATGCTCTCGCTCGTGGAGATGAAAGTCGAACCTAAGGATGTGACTTCGGCGAAAGTTCTGGAGGCAGCGATCGCGAAGCTTCGCTACGAGCGCTTTGAAGAAAAGCAGTTCACCAAAGAACAGGAAGCGTGGCTCAAGGATGTTCTGATTCAGAGAGCGAAAGTCGGCGGAAAAGTCGAAACGCCGGATGTTCAGGAGACGCTTCCGGTGGATAAACTCCGTCCGGATCTGTCTCACAATTCCCAGAAGTACGGCTTTGCGTACGGAAACAACACGCAGCTGGACCGCTTCAGTGAATTTTCCATGCGCGCCTCTCTTCACGACATGCTCGACAGCGACCTCGGTTATCCGCGGAATTCGCATCTCGAAATGGCGAAATTAAAACTCCGCTCTCTTAACACACGCAACATCTTCGTCGAAGAAATCAAGTACGCGGAAGCCTTCTCACTTTTCCCGGTGACGAAAGACGAATTCAAATGGTCATGGCGGGTCGCCGGCCGCTCTTATCGGGTTTATGACGGATCCTGCAATCATTGTCTCTCTCATCAATTCAGAAGCGGCGGAGGGCTTGCAACCAAACTTCCGTTTGCTGACGTCGATGTCTACTCCCTCCTTTCGTTGAATGCCGAAGCCTCGCA
>CANGAC010000081.1 GCA_947451425.1 Bacteriovoracaceae bacterium
CAGCAGAATGAAACTGTCACCAATGAGTTCATGGGCCTCGTGAATACTCACAGAAAAAGTATCGGTCTTAAGGCCCTGATCAATTCTAATGAAATGGGAGCGATCGCCACCGGACACAGCCAGGACATGGCCGACAAAACGGTGGGGTTTGGTCACGACGGATTTTCCGGAAGGTGCGCGGAAGCGAGAACGGCATTGGGAAGCGGGAATTTCTGCGGTGAGAATGTCGCTTCCGGACAGCAGACGGCACGGGCAGTATTCACAGCGTGGATGAATTCCCCTTCTCACAAAGCGAATATAGAAAACAGCAGAGTCACTCACTCCGGCCTCGGACTCGCGACCGACAAATCGGGCACCATCTACTGGACCCATCTCTTCCTCGAAAAATAGTGGAAACAATATGGAAGGACAAAAATCCTTCCTTTGATTTGTTTTTTCTTCCGTGTGAAATTGAGTCATCACAAGGAGGAACTCGATGTCTATTGCCCAGAGAGAAAGTCTGAACCAGGAACTGACTGAACTGTTCGACATGAAGAAGGCGAAAGTGCGCAATGAAAAGCGCCTGGAGCAGGAAGCGGAGGAATCGCAGAAAGACATCCGGCTTCTGACTCTCATGTTCCGGGACGGCATTCCGGATGTGACGATGCCGATGTCCGATAACGAGTTCCTTTCCTGGGACGCAAGAAACCAGCAGCTTCTTTATAGGAAAGATAATCACTCCCAGCAAGTGGAAGGCATTTCCCGTGATGTGATGGTGAAGCTTCGGCCGTTTCTGATCCAGATTGTGAAGAAAGCAAAAGAGCATTACGAAATCAGCTGAGACTTTCTGAACGTAACCCGGAGGCAGGCCCCCTGCCTCCCGATTTGATTTCCCATTTCAATTGTTCCCTCGTGCGCTTCCGCAATCGTCTTCATGATGACCGATCCCAACCCCAGAGAAAATTCATGGCTTCTATCCTTGATACAGCGTCTCTCACGGCGATTCCCGAAGGCCTTGATCGCCTCTGGTGTAAGACCAGGTCCGTCATCACTGATGAGAACTTCAATTGTGTCTTTTAGTTCCCTGAGTTCAATTTCAATCATGTTCCTGGCGAACCTCGAGGCATTATCAAACGCATTCTTAAAGAGGCGCGTGATGAGATGCTCATCGCCGAGGATCACGGGGGCCGAGGTCGCGTGAAGTTTCCAGGTAATGTTGTTCTGGGAAAGGGAGCGGTTCTTCACTTCCTGGTCGAGGAGATCACCGAGGCTGATGACTTCCGTGGAAGACTTATAATGAGGATCTTCAATGGTTGCAACGATGGTGAGCTTTTCAAGAAGCTCCTTAAAGTATTGGATGTCGGACGTCATCATCGTGAAGAGTTCTTTCCTGTCGGATTCATCGAGGTCTTTATCGTGAATGTTCAGTGTCTCAATCGACGTACTAAGTGATGTGAGGGGAGTCCTGAGATCGTGTCCCAGCTCCTGAAGGAGTTCCGAACGTGAGGACTCTGTCGCCGAGACTCTCTTTACCAGGCGCTCAATCTGCTCCGCCATGCGATTAAAGTCTCCTAAGAGATTTCCGAATTCATCGAAGCGGTGAATATCAAACCGGGCCTTCAGGTCGCCGCTTTCGAGTTTATTAAGAACTACCCGAGCTTCCCTTGATTTTCTTCTCAGGTAGAAGAAGAGAAGTGACAGAGCAATGAACATCGCAAGTGTCGCCGTGGTGAAGGTGTGCATGCCCTGAATCCACAGGAAGGGTCCCTGAAAGAGAGTCTTCTGGTTGTGAGACACGAGATAGGTCTTGGGTTCGGTATCAAGGCGGATGACGAAGGTCTTGGGATTGAATAGTACGCCGTCGTTGGAGGTAATCCCGTGAATCTTTTTCGGTCGCGGAAGTTTGTCCCATTCAATCGGTAGACCCTGGAGGTTGTTGGTGGAAAGGATTTCGCCTTTCTCACTCACGAGCCACAGGGAAGGCTTACTTCTTTCGTCTTCGGTCTTGATCTTGAACTTTCGTGCGAGTTTTTTGGTCAGTCCCTGATCGAGTTCCGTCTCATTCATGGTGTAGCCCTCTTCGATGATCGAGAGAGCTTCACTCCGGAGAGGCGGAGGTGAAGGGTACTTGTTGACGTTCACTTCCGTCACCGGTTTATAGACCGTGCTTCGTTCAATGGAGCGGGCGATGTAGAGAAGGTAACCGTAGCGGTAGTCCGCCACGACCATGTCGGAAATTCTGACCATGAAGACGAGAGATACAAAACTCAGAAGAAGAGCACCAAGAATTGAGATGACGAAAAGTTTTAGGTAAACCAATCTCCTCAATTCGTCTCCTTCCATTCAAGCCGGTAGCCCAGCCCGTACACAGATGTGATCTTCAGACTTTCGCCGGCGATCTCACGCAGTTTTTTCCGGAGGTGACTCATGTGAGAGTCCACCGTCCGGTCGTACATGTCAGCGCCGTCGTAAAGGGCTGAAAGAATCGTATCCCTCGTCACAATATCGCCGGCTTTTTTTGCGAGGATAATAAGGATGTCCATTTCCTTTCTACCCATGTTCACGATTTCGCCGGCAATGGTGACAAGACGTTTAACGGGATCAATGGAGAGTCCTCCGAAAGTCACCTGACCGCTGGGAGGAGCGAAGCGCTTCATGATTTTATTCATGCGCGCTTTCAGTTCCTCCATCCCGAAGGGCTTGCGGATGTAGTCGTCACCACCGGAGGTGATTCCCTTCACGACAGTAGCTTCATCTGTGCGGGCACTCATGAAAAGGATCGGGATTTCATCCCCGTTACTTCTCACTTTCTCGCACAGATCAAGGCCCGACCCATCCGGAAGACCGACATCGAGACACATCAGATCGAAGTGATCATTCCTGAGAATTTCCCAGGCATCTGAGATCGTCGTGACACTTTCAGTTTCATGTCCCGAGAGTTTCAGGTTGATCTTCATCACCTTGGCGATCTGGGGATCATCTTCAACGATTAGGATTTTTGCCATAAATAACCTTTTAACGCATTTCTAAATTTATTGTGAATTTTGTGTCCGACTATTTCTTTCCGTAAAGTCGGGACACGAACGTCTGACAGTCGGTGGAGAATGTTTCAGCGTTGTCTCTCACACATTCTCTGAAGCTTGCGCGGTCTTCTTTTGGCGAACGACATCCGGCGGATACTGCTTCAGAAAAACACTGATGAGAAAGGTTGAGCTTCGCGGATGACGGAGCAACTCCGTTGCCTGCTTGGTGAACCATGTCTGCAAATGAGCTGAGCGAAAAGTGCTTCCGCCGCCACTGCCTCCACCGGATTTGTTATGCGCAGACGTGAGAAGTGCTGCGAGTGTGATGATCGTGATCATCTTCATGTTTAACCTTCCTTGGCAAAATAAATGTCCTTCCTGGACACGGATCGATTGGACCACAAACTTTATTAGTCTCAAAAGCGGGTAAGGTTTTCCAAGGGAATTAAGTTAAGTGAGTGAAAGAATGTTTTTTCTGAAGGAATTTAGAAATTCCACAATCCTTTAAGGATTGGAGGCTTTGCAGGATTCCGCAGGTCCGGGAATAGTCACGAATGATTTTTGAAGTTCACCTTCGGCGAAGAAGAGAAGGGTGCCCGGTTCGTGAATCGTCCACGCCTCGTTCTCTGTCAGCGGAATCGTGGCGATCACGGCCACTCTGTCATTTGAATTCGTGAGACTGGAGAAGTCCACTTTCACATCTTCATCTTTTAACTGGGCCACAGTGAACGGAGCTTTCCGGACAATGTGAGCAAGTTTCGTAGAACAATGAGCGAGCATGAACTCACCGTTCGAGAGAAGGAAGTTAAAAATCCCGAAGTTAGCGAGCTCAAGTGTCAGAGCGTGGAGTTTTTTGGAGAGAGTTTCTTTATCCGGGTAAGTCTCTCCGAATTCTTTCTGGAGCTCCTGGAGGATAAAGCAAAAAGCATTTTCTGAGTCAGTATTCCCCACGGGCCGGAATCGTCCGTGGAGTTTCGGGGCGAAATTCTTCAGATCCCCGTTGTGAGCAAACGACCAGTAGTGGCCCCAGAGTTCCCTCACGAAGGGATGCGTGTTCTCGAGTTTCGTTTCCCCCTGAGTGGCCTTGCGGATATGGGCGATGACATTTTTAGATTTGATGGGATAGGTGCGGATGAAGTCGGCCATTGGTGAATGGGCCGAAGGATTCGGATCGAGAAACTGCCTGACTCCTTTTCCTTCGAAAAAAGAAATGCCCCAGCCGTCGGTGTGATGATCCGTGAGTCCGCCCCGGGCGCGAAACCCGGTGAAGGAGAAACAAATATCCGTCGGAACATTACAGTTCATTCCCAGAAGCTGGCACATCAGATCTGCTCCTCAATAAGTCCCGCGATCAAGGCAGGGATTTTTTCCGGAAGGTGATGATCTATGTTTTCCATCAAGTGGAAACTCACATGAGTGCCGGTGAAATGTTCCTTCACATAATCGGCGGTTTTAAGCGAAACAGTCTTATCCTTGAGGCCCTGGACATAAACCACCGGGACTTTGATTTCATTTAACGCGAGCTCATGAAGAAAAGAAGGGAGCGCGATACTTTCTTCCATGCTCACACGGGCATCTGACGGAAGAAGATTTCTGATTATCGAAATGTAGGCCGGAGACTGCCACCATTTTAATTTCTCGAGTTCCGGATTGAGCGCGGGAGCAAGAAGGATCAAGGCCTTCACTTTTTCCGGATAGAGAAGAGCGAGTTTCACCGCCACCGCTCCACCATAGGAATACCCGACGATGACGGAAGTATGATCCATGCTTTCTGCCACCAACCTTGCCTGATCACTCAGACTTGTTACGGAATGACCTGGATGGGATTTCCCGTATCCTGGACGATCGGGTGCCTGAAGATAAAAATGATCGAGTGAGGGAACGGAGAAAAGTCTGGCAAAGGTTTCCGACGTTCCCGGCGATCCGTGGATCAGAATCACCGAGGCATTCCGGGAATCACCCTGTGTTTTGACAAAGAGCGAGCGCGCAGACAGCGGGAGCGTAAAAAATAAGAGAAGAAAGACAATCTTCATCCGGATATAATATTTTCTATGGAACGCATTGTACATACAGCTGACGCCATAGAATGGCTGAGATCTCAGGACGTCCTGGAGGGATGCTCTCTGGTGGGTTCGCTTCCTGATATTTCCGAGTTTCCCACCTATACTCTGGAGGAATGGAAAACGTGGTTCATCGACACGGCAAAACTCATCCTCGCCAAAACGCCTCCAGACGGGATCGCTTTCTTTTTCCAGTCGGATATTAAAGTTGAAGGTGTCTGGATCGATAAGGCCTATCTCATTCAGAAAGCCGCGGAAGAAATGAAGAGCGATCTTCTTTTTCATAAAATCGTCTGTCGCTACAAAATCGGAACGATCACGATGGGAAGGCCTGGCTACTCGCATGTCCTGGCGTTTTCTAAAAACGTGCGACCTGACTACAATAAATCAGCACCGGATGTACTTCCTGATACAGGTGAAAAAACCTGGATGCGCGGGATGGGGCTTGAAATATCTCTCATGATTTCAAAATTCGTCGTGGATCAGGCGCAGACGAAAACGATCGTAAATCCTTTCTGTGGTCAGGGAAGTATGTTAGCTGCCGCTAACTTCCGGGGACTCAATGCCATTGGGATTGAGCGAAGTGTGAAGCGCGCAGAAGCCGCGCGCTCCCTGAAAGTATCAGCGGACGGGAAGAGCTTTGAGGTTGGCCTCTGAGAAAATTTTCCGTGTGCGTCTGTAGTCCTGAAGGACACAACCGCGGACACCAATGTCCTGTGAAAAATCGGATCTCACGAGAGGTTTCGTTTCCGGCGCTCCCAGGGTGAATGGTCCGAGTTTAAGTCCTTCACAGAGTCTCACATCCACATACTGAGCAACTTTGTCTGAGCCAAGAAGCAGGTAACAGAGTTCAGCACGCTTCGTGCGGATAAGGGCCGCCATCGTCGGCTGGGCCGCGCGTTCATCATCAGAAAGTTTCTTGATCTGTTTATTGAGCTGCTTCCCGAAGACTTTCACGAAGGCATTGAGGTTTTCCGCCGTGATGTTCATGGCACTGTCGATGTCCTCAACAATCAACGCGGGATCGTTTTTTCCGGTGAAGCGGCTTAGGGTTTCCATGAAACGGTCACTCGCCAGAAGCTGAGCGACGATGATTTGCTCATCGGGAGGGGAGTGCTCCAGCATATCCATGACCGAAATACGTATCAGGAGTTCCACCCGCGCTTGGATGACGATAGTTCCGTAAGTGAGCTGAGCTTGCTCGAGAATTGTTCTCAGAGCTTCTTCTTCCACGGAATTGCCGATAGAAAGACCATTTGTAAGAACAGCATTTTCTGTCGCATCGTAAATGGTTTTAAGTTTTAAAAGTGTTCCGTTGTAAATTTTCATGAAGTGAGGATCCGACGGCGGATTCGTCTCGAGGAACTCAACGAGTTTCCCGATCGCCTTCATGGGAGATATTTTATGCTTTGGATCTGGGACGTAGGAATCCGAGAGCGTAAACGGAGCGTCCGGACGTCTGGCCTCGTTCAACTCTCTTTCCACTTTAATCCGCGCAAGTCTCACGAGTTCCGTGTAGTTTTTCCGAATATCTTCGAGAGTCGGTTTCACTCCATTAGGATTTTTCCAGTTATCAATCGCGATCCATCCGCCTTGCTGATCATTGAAGATCGTCGGATCGTTTTCCTTTAACCCAATCAAAAAATAAGGAAGGAACCCTGGTGGGTAAACGTCGTGGAAAGGATTCTTCACTCCCTCATCACTACTGCCTAAGCGCATTCCCGAAGGTGCGAGTTCATTTAAGATGGAACGAAGGAGGGCCCAGCGATCCGGAAAGTTTGCTTCAACTGCCGCGTACTCGGAGCGGGACTGGTTGATTTTGGCAATCCCTCTTGATTCCAGGGATTCGAGTTTTGCCAGTCTCCAGCTCGCCATACTCTGTCGGTCACCATCTGAAGTTGTCTGAGGTGCCACACCACTTTTGACTCGCAGGAGCCATTCGAGAATGAGAGGAATTTCTCGATCGTTTAACTTAATGGCATTTCTCAGTTCATCACTAAGTGAAGTCCGCGCCGGAAGATTCATCTTATAGCGAAGGAAGGCCTTTGCGTCCGTCATGTCACACCAGCGATTGGTCATCGTCTCGAGAGCACACTTATAACCCTGATAAACAGTAGTTGGTTCAGCAGTTTCTCTGATGAGGAAATTAAATCTCCCCTGCCGGTATTGTTCGATGGCATTTCCCATGAACACTGATCCCGCCTGAAGACCCAGCCCAATCGCCGGATTCACTGCCGTAACTGCGGCACCGATTGAAGACACCATGCCAGTAGCGGCCGTTAAAAGTCCCGGAGCTTTCTGCTGGCATCTTTGATTGTTCGCAATCTGTCCGAAGGCTGAATCGGCGATCTGAACCGCACGTGATAGCGCGAGAACTGTATCCGGACCTGAGAGTTCTCGACCAGCGTTCTCACGGCCAAGGAGCGAAGCTCGTCCCAGCTGAACGGCGCGAAGGTTCAAATTTAGATTATCGATGTCAAGCTGACTGGTAGATTTTGAAAGCTCGATCAGGAGAGTTCTCTCTTGAGAGTCATAAGCAGCGATTTGTTTTTTGGCTTCCGACATCGAGGCCAGTTGCGTGACCTGATCATTCAGAGTGGAGAGCTGAGAGAGGGCTCCGCCCATCGTTAAACAGTCCGGATCATTTTTAATGGCATCGATCACGGCAATGAGGCTCCGCGAATCATTCAGTGCTGCCTGAGTCCACTCACCTTGAGAAGGGCAGGTCGCACCGAAGTACTGTAACATCGCATCCCCGGGAACAACTTCCGCGCAAAGAGGGAGGGCTACTACCAATGATAGTGACAGGAGATATTTTTTCATGGAAGGGGTGTAGCAAAAAGAAGACAGTCCGAAATCTTAAGACTTCGGACTTGTAAAAATTATCTGAACTCGCGGGAGATTTCTGAACGGTTTCTTACAAAGCGGATGTCGGCATTTTCCTGGACCGAATTGTCCCGGGTTTCCCAGGGAAGATTCGGTGAAAATTTCTCCTGACCACATCTTTTACAGATGTAATCGAGGCCTTCGTTAGACGACGAAAAAGACGTCGGAACAGCGGTGAATTCGTGTCCCCAGAGATGGCATATAGCCTTCTTCATTTCCATACAAACTCCTGATGAGTTGCCTTGATATCCAAGTTACAAACTCATTGTACAAGGAAGAGTAGGATTTGAGTAATCCTTACACGAGAGGCAATGCGTTAGACGCCCATCAGAGGCGAAACGAACCGGGCGTGAAGGATAATGAGAAGGACCATGAGGGCCGCAACTTTGAGACACCAACGGGGCTGAGAGATTTTTGTGTAGATGATTTCCATGAACCCACTTAACGGGAGAGATAACTCTTCGTTAAGTGGGTGTGGTAAAAATTTCAGGGTTTTTTAACGTCCGTATTTTACGGTGAACGATGCTTTCCCGAGGGAATTTCCGTTGATCATAAATCCGGCGAGTGCTCCGGAAGAATCTGCGTTCACATCAAGCTTGTCTGTCTTGAGAGCAAAGACAGTGAAGATGTAGCGGTGTGGTTTATCGCCTTGTGGAGGACAAGCTCCGCCCCAACCGGCTTTCCCGAAATCCGTTCTGCCTTCAACCGCACCTGCAGGAATTTTTCCTTCTTCGATTTTCATCACAGTTGCCGGAATATTCACCACCGTCCAGTGCCACCAGCCCGAACCAGTCGGTGCATCGGGATCATACACAGTCACTGCAAAACTTTTTGTTCCCGCTGGTGCGTTTGTCCAGGAAAGTGACGGTGAAACGTTTTCCCCTGAACAACCGAAACCGTTGAAGACGTGCTTGTTCGGCATCATCTCGGTGGTCTTGAAAGAGTCAGTGGTGAGGGTGAATTTTCCTGCCGCAAGCGAAACCGTGCTTACCGTAAGGAGGGCCAGAGAAAGAATGAATTTCATAGATATCCTTTGATGAAATGAGTCCTTCTATTATTCGACAGATCCTTCTTTTTTACTATTGTCCTGTAGAAGAATGTCAGGCTGAAGATTCCGGTTAAGTTCTTCCTGGTGCTCCTGTTCCTGTTTCACTGCTTCTTTAGCGCGCTTCTCCTGTATTTTGTTTTCCTGCGCTTTCTCTATCCTCTCTTCTAAGAGCTCACTGTCGTTATCCACCGACCCCGGCTGAGCAAAGGGCTGGGTAAACGAAAAAAAGAAAAACATCGCGGGAATGAACATCAGGTTTTTCAAAGGAAGTCCTCCTGATTCAGGATGAACCTTTGATCACTTTTTGTTTATTGAAGAAATTCTCAAGACAATGGTGACGCGGGTCGACTTTAACTCTGAGCGCAGGATTGGCATCATCGAAAAAACTCGGAGGCCCTCGTGAAAACTTTTTTCCTGACCTTACTCCTTTGTCTTTCAACGACCCTTTTTGCCCGCGAAGTAAAACTTGCGACCATTACAGGTAACGTCGACACCGATACTTCGCTCTTTCAGATCGAAGTCACTGAAGCAGGACTTATCGATTCGGTTCATTTCACAACGACCACCAGAGAGGGGAGAGTCACTCAGGACAGCTTTTTCCCGGCACAGACTGTGATTGATGTAGGTGTTGTCCTTCTTGAAAGAAACGGCAGGGACATCCTTCGCCTCGAAGCTGAAAAAACTTTCTCTCAGGAGAAAGGCGGAATCGTGAAACTCAACTACCTTTATAGTGGTGTGACTGGTTCAAGAAAGACTCTCAAGGTATCTCTCACGAAAAACGGCGAGGAATTTGAGATTCACACACTGACCGGTGAAAAAGTCACCCGCTTCTACACGAAGGGGAACTGGCATCCGATCCTGGGCCTCATCGGGATTTCGGAGCTAGAGCCCCGTCCATAATTTTCCAAAAAAAAAGGGACCCGGAAGGGTCCCTTTTCATTTCATCTCTACTTTAAATCTTAGTTACATTTCAGGTCTGTTTCCGTGAAGACAGCGAGTTCCTTGTTCTTCGCTACAACTGCGGCGCGAAGGGCATCAAGGTTATCCTGGGCAAGTTTCACTGCGTCCTGAGACTCTTTGGCCTTGATCACATCAGCGAGGGCCGGGTTACATATAAGAGCTTTCAGTTTGGCGAGAACATACGGCTTCACTTTCGCTTTCTCTTCAGGGCGGTCAGCTTTTCCGAAGAAGTTCGTCCACGAATCAGCAGTCTTCTCAGCAGAAGCGGCGTAGTTCGCAAACGCTGTTGAGAATTCATCAATCTGTGTTGCTACCTCAGCAGTCTTCCACACCGGAGCAGATGCCGATCTTACATCGAGGACGAGATCAAGAGTTCTGTTCACACGCGCTTCCCAGAAAGAGAACGGGTCACTCGTCGCATCTGACTTCGAACACTCTGGTGACATGAGAGCGATGTTCTTCGCACTCGAAGCCTGGCCATCATCTGTACAGAACCAGTTCTTGTGACCTGGGATCTCGCCGGTGTAACCGTACTTGATCGCCATTTCATCATAGAGACCGATGTCGTTTAAGTGTCTGAACGGACGACCAAGGTATTCCATGATCGAGCGGGACACTGAACCTTTCTGACCTGATTCCGAAGAACCGAGGTTCCCTTTGAAGTTGTGACGAAGACCAAGGTTGTGTCCGAGTTCGTGCTGGAGCATTTCCCCGAAGTAACCTTTCATATACGTTTCGTACGTCACTCCCGCAGGAACCACTTCGAAGTGATTCTTGATCATCGGATCTTCGAGTTCCGGTCTCTGAGAGTGAATGTTCATCTCAAGTTTAGAACCGAGTTTCAGAGCGAACGTTTTGGCCGTGCGTTTCGCGATTTCTTTGTTCGCGTCGGCGTTGAAGGCCTTGATCATCTGGTTCGCTTCAGCAAGTTTTCCTTCTGCCTGAAGCGCACGAACCTGCTGAGAAACACCGAACCACTTCGTGTACATCTCGACAATCGTTGGTCCCTGGATCAGGACGTTGGCCGAAATTGTCTCACCGGTAAACTGGTTGGCAATCGATGGTCCCAAGCCCCCGTAGCCGGCCTTGTTCTCTTCATCCCACTCGATGATGTTGTAACGGATATCGCCCGGGATCAGAAGCGCGTGACGTGGATCAGATTTCTCAATGAACTCATACGTCAGTGGCTGGTCACCGATGATTTCCTTAAACTTCGCATTCCAGTGATCAAGAGCTCCCGAGAAGTGTGGACGGAACTGCGCCGGAACGTTCTTGATGAAGTACTTGATCTTCTTTCCATTATTCGTGATGGAGAAGCGCTGGATTTTTGATTCCTTCGCACGCTCTGTCATGAAGAAGCCGACACCTTCCACCGCCGGACGAGTGACGAACGCCGGGTTGAATCCCGAAGAAAGTTTCATGTACCAGCGAACGGTGAACTCAGTCACTTTTGCTGTCGCCATGTCTTCCGGCTTCGTGTCCTTCGGAACCATTTTTGTTTTGATATCGAAGACGAGTGTCGAGAGATCGTAATCAAAAGTTGTTGTTGAGCTTGAGACTGCTTTAAGTCCCGTGAAGTCTCCTTCCGGGTCAAGCATCGAAATCAGATCGAGTCCCTGGCCCAGGGCCGAGAGATCAACCATGAGAAGACCTTTTTCTTCATCAAGGCCCACGATCGGAAGGGAAATCAGATTTCCCTGCTGCGATCTTTCCGTACAACCGTTTCCGCAACCGATGAGGGAGAGAGCAGGAGAGCCGTCTTCAAAGCGGCCGATCATCGTGCGAACGTGGAGCGGAGAAAGATCCGTGAGCTTGAGGCCCCCGAGTTCTTCGTTCTGGGAATCCGTCACTTTCGTGATGACAGCACCGAACACATTCTGTTCACCCATAAGAGAAATCGGGAATCCAAGAAGAAGAGATTCTTCGCCCTGAACAGTCTCTGCCGGAAGAGCTTCAGCAGTCTCACTCGTCGACGGAAGTTCCGCGAGCATTTTCTGAGCGCGGTCTGACTTCACCGATAGCATGTTTCCTTTGGCCATCGATTCAGAAATAATTTTCATCGCATGATTACCGACCGAGATTTCCTCGTTCGTATCTTTTGCATTTGAGATTTGAGTTTTTTTCTTGTGCGACTTTCCTGAGAAGGCGTTAGTCACGGCCTTCACCGGATCGAGACTCTCTACCTTCACGCAGGCGGTGGAGAGAACAGCTAAAGTGGCGACAGAAAGAACAGAAGTGGTTAGTTTCTTCAAAGGACACGCTCCGTGCAATGTGTTTTGGGCAGCGCGACAATACCAAAGTTCTGTGTGACTTGGGCAACTTGGGAAATTATTACAATGACAACCTTCAGAGCTGAAAAAAACGTGTAATTTCTACAGGATATTCTTTCATCTGAAGGGCGTGAAAAGGCCCAAATCCAACCTGCTGAAAGATTAAGTTAGTGTTTTCTTAGCAAACATAATCTTACATAACTGGACGATTAAGCTCAGGTAACCCAGAATTTCTCCTTCAGCTTAAGGAGAAGTTATGAAAATTTTCGCCATCGTCCTCGCCCTGGTTTCTGGAATGTCTTTTGCCTGTTCAGAGAACGGCGCAGACGGATTCCTTCCGGAAAACACAATGTCGATTCCTGTCGGAGCAAAGAGTGCTTTCGGTGGTCTCTCACAGGCCCAGTTCAATGGTGTCATTTCTAAAGTTACAAAAATCTACGCTCCGGTTGTGAGCTCTATGGGTGGACGACTTGTCGTTGAACGCCTTTGGGCCGACGGAACGGTGAATGCCTATGCAAAAAGAGATACTCCGAAGGTCTGGACTGTCCAGATGTTCGGTGGACTTGCCCGTCACGCGGCCATCACGGAAGATGGGTTTGCACTCGTCCTCTGTCACGAACTTGGTCACCACATCGGTGGCGCTCCTAAGAAGAAGAGCATGACGAATCCCTGGTCATCACCAGAAGGTCAGTCAGATTACTTCGCAACTCTGAAATGTCTCCGTCATGTTTTCCTGAACGACAACAATGCCGTTGTGATCCAGAACCTCGCAGTTCCTGCTGATCTCACAGCTGCCTGTAAAAAAGCTTTCACGAAAGATGATGTGAATATCTGTATCCGTTCAGGAATGGCGGGAGC
>CANGAC010000082.1 GCA_947451425.1 Bacteriovoracaceae bacterium
CCTCTTCGTTGGTTCCGCCTTTCTGGCTGAAGAGCTGGGCGAAGTCGGGGATGGAGAGTTTCTTGATTTCAAGCGTGTACTCGTAACCGGAGAAGGCGGACTCTTCAAAAGTCTTCGTCTCTTTGAACGTCGACTGCATGTTTTCAAATTTCGGGGGAGTGAGGAAGAGTTCGTTGATTTTTCTCTCGCACAGTGACTGGAGAAGAAGCTGTTCTTCTGAGACTGAGGATTCAGAAACGTTGTAACCGGTCGCTGTCAGGAAGGCCGTGACAAAAAGAGCAAACAGGACGAACGCAATCATCACTTCAAGGAGCGAGAATCCCTGCTGATTATTGCGCTTCATTTGCCGGTCCACTCTTTGTATACCTCGTCCATTCTAGTTTGGAGGACATCTTCCAGTTTCGCAACCCGCTTGGTATCGAGGATCTCAAACGTACTGTTGGTATCCGCGAGGAATGGTTGAACCTCAAGCCATGCAATTTCCTCGGTGGTCGAGAAAAAAATCAGGGCCGCATCTTTCTCACCAGTCGGATAGAAATAGACGTTGGCCTCACCAGCAGTAATAAGTTTTTTCTGGGAAGAAGAGCCCACTCCGAGAATGGTGACTTCAAGGGAGAGTTCGGTTTTGAGCCCCTCGAATTCTTCGACCTTCGTGAACTGCTTATCAATCGCGGACAGTTTATCGAGCTCGGCTTTTTCTTCCGCGAGTGACTTCACGGCTTTCTCCGGCATATCAGGGAGGGGAAGGTTTCCCGCTGGCCCGTATTCCACGGTGTACTCAACGGGAGACTTCTCCAGAGAAATCCGCAAGCGCGTGACTGTGTTTCTCAGGATGGATTCGTTGGCCGCAAACTGCATGGAGCGATTGATACTTTCTACAGTGGACTGGAGATCTCTGTGGGCCTTGACCGTGTCACTCGTCGGAAAGGCGAGGAAGATCATGGAGACGAGTAAAAGCGCAACCAGGATTTCAATTAAGGTGAAACCCTGGTTGTTGGAGAAGAATTTTTTAGAGATCTTTAAGGGAGATGTCGGCATCGGCACGCTCGCCGCCTTCAGCGTTGTCGGCACCCAAAGTCTTGATGTCGAAAGTCTTACCATCAGACTCGTAAATGAAATCATAATCCCACGGATCCTTAGGAATTTTCCCACCATCGATGTATCCGCCAGAAGCGTATTTTTTACATTCGCGTCCACCGGTTGGCTTGTCGATCAGGGCCTCAAGCCCCTGGTCACTTGTTGGATAGTAAGCGCAGTCACGACGGAATTCTTTCACGCGATCTGCGAGAGATTTCATCTGAATTTTTGCCGATTGAATCTGACCATCTTCGAGGCGCTCATAAACTTTCCCGGCAACGAATGTACCAGCAATACCCATGAGAGTAAGAGCGATCAGGATTTCGACGAGAGACATACCTTTCTGAGAACCAGCAGCAAGATTCCGCATATCTTTAAACATAAAACTCCTTACTTGGGACTGTTGAGATCCATCATCGGAATAACAACGGCGAAAACAATGAATCCTACAGCACCACCGAGGCCCATCATCATGATAGGTTCGAGAACTGAGGTGAGTCCGCCGATTCTAGATTGTACTTGATCCTCATAGTTTTCTGAAATGATTTTTAGCATAGGTTCAAGCTCTCCTGAGCGTTCGCCAAGCTTGATCATGTGAGTAACCATAGGTGGAAAAAATCCGCTTTGTAAGAGGGGCTGAGATAACGATGCCCCTTCGGAAACACTGATGCGGGCCTTCTCAACAGCTTCGGCCATGTGGACATTGGAAATCAGGTTCTTCACGATCGACATCGCCGTAAGAATCGGAACGCCGGATTGCATTAGTGTACCCAAGGTTGAGCAGAAACGACTGACATTGATCATCTTGACGAGAATTCCGACGATGGGCAACTTGAGAAGAATTCTATCCCATCTCGAACGACCCGATGGGGTATTGATGTAATGGCGGATGGCAAAAAAACTACCGACGATGCCGATAATGACGGCCCACCAGTATCCCTGCATGAACTCAGAAATGCCGATACAGATTTTCGTGATGAGCGGAAGCTCGCGCTTGGTACTGGTGAAGATTTTTGCCATCTTCGGAATAACAAAAATAAAAATCACGTTCATCATGCCGAAACCGAAAACACCCATGATCGCCGGATACGTCATCGCACCTTTGATTTTATTTTTGAGTTTCACCTGGGCCTCTGTGAAGTCGGCCAGACGAAGAAGAACAATTTCGAGTGTACCGGAAGCTTCACCGGCCTCCACCATGTTTACGTAAATGTTGTTGAAGACTTTCGGGTGATCACCGAGAGCTTTCGCAAGCGATGCCCCTTCATTCACTTTCTGACGGAGATCCGAAAGAACGAGACGAAGATTTTTATCTTCCACCTGATCAACCAGGGCCTGAAGAGCTTCTACGATCTGAATTTTTGCTTTAATCAGCGTGGCGAGCTGTCTTGTCATGAGGGCGAGATCGTCAACGGAAACTGATCCCCCCATGCGGAAGACACTTCCACCGGCGGTCGTACCTTTTGCCCGCTCTTCTTTGATCTCCACGATCATGATGCCCATGGATTTCAGGCGCTGCTTGGCCGCGACGATAGATTCTACGTTGATCGTACTCTTGACGTCTTTTCCTGCGCGGTCCATTCCTTTATAGGCATAAATCGGCATGAGTCTTAGCCTTCTTCTTCGGAGTTAATCGCGCGCATGATTTCTTCCACCGATGTGATCCCTTCGAAAATCTTATCGAGGGCATCTCCGCGAAGTGTCCGCATGCCGTTTCTCACGGCCGCTTTCTTGATCGTGGCTGCATCGGTCTTCTGAATAATGAGGGCACGGATTTCGTCATTCATGAGAAGGAGTTCCGAAACAACCGTTCGCCCGGAGTATCCGGTATTCGAGCAGCGCGGGCAACCCACAGGCTTAAAGATCGTCGCACTGTCAGGCACGACATCAATATCAAGGATCATCATTTCGTATTCGGAAAGATTGGATCTCTGCTTACAGGCCGAACAGAGTGTCCGGATAAGTCGCTGGGCAAGTACACCTGCAAGTGAAGACGAGATGAGGAAGGGCTGAACTCCCATATCAATCAGACGTGTCGGCGCTGAAGAAGCGTCGTTGGTGTGAAGAGTGGAAAGAACGAAGTGACCCGTCAGTGAGGCGTTAATCGCAATCTCTGCGGTTTCCTTATCCCGGGTTTCTCCGATCATCACCACGTCCGGGTTTTGACGAAGAATCGAGCGAAGGGCAATGGCGAAGGTGAGATCAATCTTGTGGTTCACCTGAATCTGCGAGATGCCGGGGATTTCATATTCCACCGGATCTTCCACGGTGATGATCATCTTATCCGGAGTCTTGATCCGGTCGAGAATCGCAAAGAGGGTCGTGGTTTTCCCGTGACCGGTTGGACCAGTTACGTAGAGAACTCCGTGTTTTCTGCCGCCGAGTTCCTGAAGGCCCTCGAAAGTTTTTCCGCGGAAACCAAGGGTTTCGAGGTTCAGGGCGGTGTTGTTTTTTTCAAGTACCCGCATAACGATGCGTTCGCCGGACTGAATCGGAACCGTCGAAAGACGGATATCAATGTCCTTCCCGGCGATCTTAATCTTGATACGACCATCCTGCGGAAGTCGTTTTTCGGCGATATCAAGTCTCGCCATAACTTTAATACGCGAGGAAACCGCAGAGTGTGTTTTCTTCGGCTGGCGAAGAATTTCGGTCATCACACCATTGATCCGGAAGCGGTAAACGACATCGCGGTCATAGGGCTCAATGTGAATATCTGAGGCGCGTTCTTTTACCGCGCGGAAAATGATCGAGTTCACAAAACGGATTACGGGAGCTTCATCAGAAGTGGAATCGAGAATGTCGATCGGGCCTTCGAGATCGAGGTTTTCTTCAAACGTCTCATCTTCAATCGAGTCGACGAGGTTCCGGTTGGCCTTCTCGTAAACTTTATTGATCGCTTCCTGAATCCGCGTGGGAGTCGTGCAGATGATCTTGATCTCTTTTCTGTAGATCATGTGGAGATCATTGATGACGTTGAAGTTAAACGGATTCGAAACAAAAACCGTCACCTGATGATCAGTCTCGAGGCACGGAAGAACTTCGTGGTGTTTGGCATAGTTGATCTGAAGGTCTTTGATGACGTTCGGATCAATGTCTTCAACTTTAAACTCTGTCTGATAGGGGATGTTGATCTGATGGCACACGACCTTAATGAGATCGTGCGGAAGAATATAATTCTTCTTTAAGAGAATATCCCCGAGCATGCCTCCTTCGAGGCGCTGAAGCTCGAGAGCTTCATCAAGCTGCGCTTTGGTGAGCGACGTATGCCTGAGGAGAAGCTCTCCGATCTTTTCTTTCGTTTGCTCGACGTTCTTTAAAATCTCGGTATGCATGTTACCTGCTATTGAACCGACTTCTTAATATCCTGGTAGTCAGGGGTATCGAGGACCGGCTCATCATCATCCTGATCACGGCCAACGGCTTCGTTATTCAGGTTCTTGTAATGATCAGCATCAGTGAGGTCGTAAAGGGGACCATCCACCTGGCGATCAATTTTCGCAGAAAGTTCATCGCCCACTTTCGCGTTCGGATCAACTTCATCTTCTTCAAACATGTTCTTCATCCCTTCACGACGTTTCTGGAGGAGCTCTCTGGTGTTAACAGATGCTGTCTTCGCGTAAGGAGCAAGAATTTTAGGAGTCATAAAGAAGAGGAGGTTTACCTTCTCTACGTTACGGGATTTGTTCTTGAAAAGCCATCCCAAAACCGGGATATCCCCGAGGATAGGAATCTTGGAATTACTGACTACTTCTCTATCTCTGAGCATTCCGCCCATGGCAATTGTATCGCGGTCACGAACCATGACCTCAGTCACAGCTGAACGGGTAGTTGTCGGAAGACCGAGACCGTCAACCTGGTTTGCACCCTGTTTGAAGTCATCGATTTTCTGGTTAATTTTAAGACGGACAAATCTTGTCACCTTGTTGATCTGCGGAGTGATCTTCAGAGTCAACTTTGCTTCCTGCTGAGTAGAACTGAAGGCGGTTGTTCCCTGACCGATCGTCTGGTTTCTGATCGGGTTGGTATCTCCCATTTCAAACACGGCTTCTGTGTTATCCATCGCAAGGATCTGCGGAGTCGCGAGAATATTTGTTGAACCGTGAGAGGCAATCGCCTTGATGAGAGCGGAAACTGCGTTCACGCGGGCCGAACCGGCAGCCGCACCTGTCTGAGGATTTTTAAACTGCACTTCGCGGGAAGGACCGATACCGAAACCGGCCACAAGACCACCCACTGATTGCGGAACACCTGATGTGAGAAGTCCCAGAAGTCCGTTAGATGATGAACCGTTATTCAGAAATCCTGCTCGCTGAGCAGTTCCCTGTCCATAGGCACCGGCGTATTCCACACCGAAAGCTCTGTTCTTAGAAACGTTCGCTTCAAGAATGAGACCTTCGACGTAAACCTGATCGCGTGGAATATCGAGGCGGGAAATCACGTCTTTCAGTGTGAGCCAGTCTGTCGGAGAGGCAGTCACGACGAGAGCGTTATTGTTTTTGTCTGAAGTGATCTTTACTTCCGCAGAGAAAATCGGATTGTCTCCGGATCCACCGCTGCTGGAAGAGAAGCGTGAAACGGCTCCGCCCGTCGATCCGGCAGTTGCTCCGCCGGAATTCGTTGCGGCACCACTGACGATGCTAGAGAGAGTTTTCGAAAGCTCTTCAGAGTCACCGTAGTTTAAGTAGTAAACGTGAACGCGATTAGAGCTTGAAGAAACAAGTTTCACATCGAGCTTGCCGATGAGTTCGCGAAGCTGTTTGGCACCTTCGGCGTTCGCCATCGCGATGATCGAGTTTGTTCTTGGTTCAGCAATGATTCTTGAAATCACACTGGTCGATTCTGATCCCGATCCGCCGGCAGAGAATCTTGGAGTGGCCGTACCCGCACGCGCGCCCTGGGCACCAGCTCCGCCTTTCAGGATATTATCCAGGAGTTTGGCAATTTCCTGCGCAGAGGAATTTTTCACGCGGACAATCTGAAGTCCCTCTTCGTGTCCGGGAACATCAAGAAACTTAACCATCTTCGCGAGACGGTTAATGTTCGATCCCGTATCGGCGATGATGATGGTGTTGGTTTGCTTGATATCGATGATTCGTCCGTATCGGCTCATGAACGGACGGAAGTTCCTCGCAATCTCGGCGGCAGAAACGTGTTTGAGTGAGATCACCCGCATCACGTAGTTCTCAGTGTCCGGAGTGTAGTTACCGGTATAGATCTTTGTCGGCGTATAGCGGATATCACGGGAGTTAATGACTTTATAAAAAGCACCCGTCTTAATGAGAGAGTATCCGGCCATGTTGAGGGCTGCGAGATAAGCTTTCCACGCATCTCCTACAGTGATCGGCGTCGGAGCGATGATCGAGACTTTTCCTTTCACATCTTTATCTAGAATGAGGTTAATTCCGGTCAGCTTCTGCATGTGACGGGTGATTTCCATGATGTCTGTATCAGGGAAGTCAAAACTCTCAACAATCTCCGGACCAAATGCTGTTTCCGGATTCAGGTTCACGTATTTTGCATTCTTCGGTGTCTGCGGTGTGTTTCCCGGACGGTTCCCGAAAGTTTCCTGATTGGCTTCATCATCGGTGTCAGCAGCAAACGCTGATTCGGCTTCATCGGAATCCGGTTCCGCAGCGTCGCTTTCGATGGTCTCAGCAGCTTTCAGAGCCGCAGCTGCATCTTCTGCTGACATGGCCGCTGGCTCAGGTTGCGCAAGGGAAGCATCCTGTGTCGGAGGTTTCGCACCAGGAGTATTGAACCTTGTCTGCGAGCGGTACTTGTTAAACTGTGCCGATGCTCCGTCGGAGAGGAGGAGAAGCGCCAGTAGCAAGGTAGCAGGTTTCATCGTGATCCCTTATTTTTGAATGGAGTACTCTTGGTTCGAGTCAGTGCCCTCGCGCTTAATGCCGAGAGACATCTGGTCCATATTTCTTATTCTTCCAAATAGATTCATAACTTCATTGAGACTGTAGATCGGTTTCCCATTGATGTTGGTGATGATGTCACCATCCTGAATACCAAGATAGGGAAAGAGACCATTCGGATCGATCTCGACGATCTTGAAGGCCATGGTGCCATCAGGATTTGTGATCGGAATACCGCGGGCCTGGGTCAGGATCGCTTGCAGGTCTTTCATCTTTTCATCGAGGAGAGATTTCTTAATCTGGAATTTGTTCCCAACGTTATCAATGCCGGACATTTTCTTCGTCGC
Source organism: Bacteriovoracaceae bacterium (assembly GCA_947451425.1). Taxonomy (GTDB): domain Bacteria; phylum Bdellovibrionota; class Bacteriovoracia; order Bacteriovoracales; family Bacteriovoracaceae; genus Peredibacter. The sequence continues at coordinate 7,292 of CANGAC010000082.1, forward strand.
CTTGAAGGCCTTGCTTTGCGAAGGCGACATCATCGAGATAGGAGATGGCCCGCGGCTGAAGCCCTTGTCGCTTGTGACGGATTCACAGACACCGTTGTCGAGATTTCTGAAAAGTATGCCGAGGCGGCTGATCTTGAAAACTTCTGCGAGATTGGAAATCCTGTCGCCCTGTCTGACTTCCAGGAGGTCGCGCTCTCCGCGCACCTGGACACTTGCGATGGATTTCACGGAATCCTGAAGAACCACCGTGTTCACGAGTTTAATCGGAAGGTTTGATACCTGCTGGGCCTCTTCGCATTTTGTGTTGGCCATTTTTTTCGGGCCGACACCGGTGTTCGTTCGGAAAGGATTAATGCTTCTGACTTGTCCGAGAGAGATAGGATCAAAATCCTGAGAGCGGTTGAGATCGATGGTGTATTCACGGGGAGCGGCGAAATTCGGCTGGCCCTTGAGTGCCAGACCCACCACTTTCCCAATGGTCCAGGTGAGCCCGCAGATCATGAGAACAACAAAGGCCTGATGAATCGGTTCACGCGATGAGCGGGAAAAAAATCTTTCAATCGCTTTGGATAAACTTGGTGAGAGAACCGTTCCAGCACCGTCACTTTTTTTCAGCGAAGGAAGTTTCATCGTGCGCGGGCCGAATAATTTCTTGAAACTAAACCCGCTCTTTTTCAATTTCTGAAAAGGGTTTGTAAGTTGGGTATTTGTATTGAGATCAACTTCTGACGAATCTTCGTCAGGTATTTCAACAGAGGGCTTCTTACCCAATTTGTTTTTGAGGAAGTCTTTGATTTTATTTATCATCAATTTATTGTCATCAAATTTAATGTGATGAGCAAGTACTTCTCTCGGTGAAGAATCGCGAGCGATTCGCTCGGATAATCTTTCCTTCGCTGCCCCTACGGATGAATCACTTTTTCTGTACTTTGATTCTGATGCCCTCATATAATAATGAGGATTTATCTCTCACAAAATAAGAGGCTCATATGGCATCTCATACTTCTGGTAAAGAAATTCCCTCGATTGTCGCTGGCATGTTCTACGGCGAGATTATGGAAGACGAAGTCTTTCCGTTTCCGCAGTTTTCCGACAGTCAGAAAGAAATGGCGAAGGCCATGACTGAAGCGATTGTAAAATTTTCTGAAGAACACATCGACGCCGCGAAATTTGACCGCGAAGGAAAACTTCCCCCTGAAGTCCTGAAAGGTTTAGCGGAACTCGGACTCTGTGGACTTGGCGTGGATGAAGAATACGGAGGGCTGGGACTTGATTCCACTCTTTACGCCCGCGTGTTTGCGGAAATTGCGGCGATTGACCCATCAATCGGTGTGACTCTGGGTGCTCACCAGTCGATTGGCTACAAGGCCCTCGTCAATGAAGGCAATGAAGAGCAGAAGAAAAAATGGCTCCCGAAACTTGCCAGTGGGGAAGTGATGGCGTCTTTCTGTCTGACTGAACCTGGATCAGGATCAGATGCCTATTCGATTAAAACCAAGGCCGTAAAAAATAACGACGGCACTTATACGATAACCGGCCAGAAACTCTGGATCACTAACGCCGGTCTCGCAGGATTCTATTCCGTATTTGCGAAAACTGACCATGAAGATGCTCAGGGAAATAAGGTTGAGAAGATCAGCTGCTTTATCGTTGAAAAAGATATGCCGGGTGTTTCTTTCGGTGAGAAAGAAGACAAGATGGGGATCCGCGCTTCGGAAACCCGCGCAGTTTATTTTGATAAAGTCGTTGTTCCAGCGACGAACATGATTGGTGAGCCTGGAAAAGGCTTCAAGATTGCCATGAACGTCCTCAACACCGGCCGACTTTCGATTGGTTCGGGCGCCGTGAGCGGGATGAAAATGATCCTGAAACTTGCCACCAACCAGGCCAAGCAAAGAAAGCAGTTCGGTGATTACATCATCAACTACGGTCTCATTCAGGAAAAACTCGCGGCGATCGCCGCCAACTGCTATGCCACGGAATGTATGGTCTATATGACGACCGGAAAGATCACGCAAGGAATGCACTTCGAGCATGAATCGGCGATCTGCAAAGTCTATGGCTCTGAAAAACTCTGGGATTCTATTGATAAGGCGACTCAGATTGCGGCCGGTAACGCCTACATGAAAGAGTATCCCTATGAACGCATCATGCGCGATTCCCGCATTCATCTTATCTTTGAAGGTACGAACGAAATTCTCCGGATCTTCACGGCCCTCTCAGGTCTCAAAGGCCCTTCAGATGACTTAAAAGAACTCGGAAAAATTGCCGATGTCTCAAAAGCGCTTCAGGATCCGATCAAGTCCCTTGGAGTTCTGACGAATTTTGCGAAAAAACGCATCACGAAGCAGCTCGCGACGAAGACTCTGACGAAAGTTCACCCGTCACTGGAACGTCACTCGCAGAAATTTTCTCACTCCCTCAAGGATTTCTCGATCGCTGTAGAAAACACGATCATGAAGTACGGAAAGAACATCATCGGAAATGAGCTTGCTCAGCTTCGGATCGCGAACATGGTGATCGAACTCTATGCTCAGGTTTGCGTTCTTTCCCGCACAACTTCAATCCTTAACAGCACGACGATTTCTGAATCAGAGAAAGAATACGTCACTCTTCTCACGGAATCTATCTGCCGCGATTCTCACCAGTCTTTCACGAAAAACCACGCTCGCCTGACTTCCAGCTACGATAAGCTCACGCCGAAGATCAGCAAGCACATTGCCGAAAGAGATGGATACGGTTTTGACATCATTGATTACTAAATCACACAAAGGGCTCCTCCTGGGGGCCCTTTTTTTTTCCTTTGCCTGCTCCACACCTGCGCCGGATAAAAAGAGCAAGGATGAAGAGGGGATTGCTCTTGATGAAGAGCTCGAATCGCTTTCAAAAAAAGTCCAGGTCTTAAATTACGGGCCGACGCTGAAAGAGGGTGGGCATTTCAAGGACAAAACTGAAGAGTACGGACTTTCCAATCTTCAGGCCGTAAGTTTCAATGCCGTTGATCTCAACTTCGATGGGTTCACCGATCTCGTGATCCTTCCGACCTATTATTCGAGGCCGAAGTTTTATCTCTTCGATCCGGTGAAGAAAAAATTCAACAAGTCTTCCTTTGATCCGCTTCCGGAAGATTTCAAGGCTTCCTTCATCGTCATCGTTGACATGAACAAAGATACGATTCCCGATCTTCTCTCTGTGGTCCTGAATCAGAGAAGTGAAGTGAGCCAGATTCCGATTAAATATTACCGTGGTGAAAGTGTGAGAGGATTCCTTTCCTTTAAAGAGGCAAAAGACGCCTTCAAGTTGCCACCGGAACCTACCAGCTCTCTCTCGATCGTGGATTATGATCTCGATGGCTGGCCGGATATTTTCATCGGGAACTGGTTCGAGACAAAAAATGGCCAGCACATGCCGGTCGCTGACAGACTTCTTCGGAACAACAAAGGGAAGTTCGTCGAAGTGACAAATCTCCTGAGGACTGAAGCCGATAAAAACTCAGATCAGATTTACCCTCCGAACGCGCGTCCCACTTACGGCTCTTCTACCTGTGACATCGACCAGAACGGCTTTCCGGAGATTCTCACTGTTTCGTCTTCGGGCTATAAAAATAAATTCTGGATGAATCTCCAGGAGCAGAATACCGGTGATCGCTACTTCAACGACATTGGTCCACTGACGAATTACGCCTCTGATCCCGATGGCATGCTCATTCCCACCGGCGGCGGGAGAAGTTTCTTCTCGGCCTGTACCGATTACAACGATGACGGACTCATGGACATTTTCTTAGGCGAGCTCTCGCACGCCTATGATAACGAATCAGTGGATAAATCCAGCATCCTCACCGGTTCGCGCGAAATTTATCCTCCCTATTTTATCCGCACGGAATACCTCTCTGATGCCACATCCGAATCCTGGAACCAGGGTGACAGAAGGGCGATCTGGCTTGATTACAACATCGACGGCAAAGTGGACCTCGTGGTGGATAACTCCGGGTTTCCTCCATACTCGAGGCTTGTGATGTTTGAGCAGGATGAGAGTCGCGCGTTCTTAAACGTCGGAAGTCAGGCGGGGATTGATATGGTGAACCCCACCGGGACCATCACGATGGATCTCAATCACGATGGACTTCCGGATCTCATCACATCTCAGAATAAGATCAGAAAAGCCGAGATTGCTGAAAGACTTTATGTTTTTGAGAACAACATCGAGCGCGCCGGAAAAAAATCCCTCAAGGTTCACCTCCACGGAATCAAATCCAATTCTCAGGGAATCGGGGCGATGGTCATGCTTTACACGCTTGATGGAACCCGCAAAGTCATCCAACGCCGGTGGGTTGAAACCACGCAGGGTGGGTTACCTTCGCAGAATGAAAGTGGAACCATTTTCGGGGTGAGTCCCGGTGTGGAAGTGGTGGGAGTGAAAGTGCGCTGGCCTTTCGCCCAGAAGACGGGCCTCGGATCAGGAACTGTTCTTGAGAAACTTTATTCCCTGAAATCATTTCCGGAAAAAGAATATCTCGAGATCACCCTCTGCGAAGACGGCAAAGTGCTCCAGGGTCATACAACCTGCCAGCTTTAGGCCTGAAGTTTCTTGATCAGATCCACGAGTGATTTAATGTGCGGAGGAATCGACTTGAAGTTCAACGTCGAAAGATGAATGTGCTGTTTGGCGAGACCCTTGACCTCGTACGTCTTCACACCCTGTTCACCTTCAATGGTGTGCCCAGGAAGAATCGCAATTCCCAGACCCTTCTTCACGAGCTTTAAGATGGTGGTGATGGAATTCACGACCACAATCTTCTGTGATCTTTTCTTGTAAAGCTGGAAGAGGTGATCGTGTTCTGAATAAACAATCCACGGATACGCTTCAGCTTCCTTGGGATTGATTTCGGTCTTACTCACGAGAACCATTTTTTCTTCAAAGAGCTTGAGTGAACTCACCAGCTCACTCTGGATATTTTCCGTTGTGAAGATGAGATCGTATTTGCCGTTGTGGAGTTTTTCCTTGAGATTCTCAAGGCTGTTCACTTCCACCGACATCTGGTGACTCGAGGTCTTTCCGAATTCGACCATCACATCATTGAACCAGGTCTCCAGAAGTCCGTGGAGAATTCCCACCTTGATCGTCTTGTTCATGTGACCGAAGAAAACTTCCTGAACCTTATCTTCAAAACCGGTGAGAGTATCGAGAAGGGCCTGGCCCTTTTCTGTCATGAGGACTTTTTTTGATGAGCGGATAATGAGCTGCTGTCCCACGGATTCTTCGAGGAGCTTGATCTGCCGGCTCACGGCCGACTGGGCAATTCCCAGATCCTGGGCAGCTTTCGAGAAGTTCAGGTGACGGGCCGTCACCATAAAAGCTTTGAGGTAACGGTAGTCGAGAGAAATTTCTTTCATGCCTTGGCCCACGGAGGAAGTTTTGATTCGTCTTTGTAGAATTTGCCCTTGTGCGCGCCTTCGGCCGCATTAATGATCACAAAGCCCTCTTCATTGGAGGCCGTATCAAGAAGGTAATCGAGAGTGGCTTCCTGAGTGTAGAAGGCGGTGAAGGGATCGATGAGGATCGTGAGTTCACAGCCGATCATCGGATATTTTTTGATGATCACGAGATCGTCTTCGTGCTTTTCCGAAAAGCCCGTGTCGTAGGTAAAACCGCCGCACCCTTTCCCTCCGATCTTGATCCGGAAAGAAAGTCCCTCGAGAGTGTAGTCATGATCCTGCATGAGCTGGATTTGGCGTACAGCGCTATCCGTGATCAGAAGCTGAATATCGGAAGG
>CANGAC010000083.1 GCA_947451425.1 Bacteriovoracaceae bacterium
AGGAGTGACGAACTTTTCTTCCATCGTCACCGGCATGTCATAGCCGCACTTGTCTTTGAATGTCTTGATGTAGCTTGAAGACTCGCTCTTCAGGTACTCCTGCCACTCAGCGAACTGTTTTTTTTCTTTAAGCGTGAGAGCTGATGCCTGGGCCGAGATGACGAGAGCGAGGACGATGAAAACGTGTTTCATGAAAACTCCTTATGGTGGGTTGATTGAGAAAATTGTAAGGGATGGAAAAATTTCCGGGAAAAATTTTGATCCTAAATTTTTACTGCGCCGCACTCGAAATGATTCACCATAATTTCTCCAAGGTTCAAGCTTTGCCCATGAAAAATGCAAATTACTCATATATCTATTCAGGTATTTTTTGCCATACTAAGAGGACTAAAATCAGATGAGAATTCCGAATTCACTTCCGGTGGATGACATGAATTTCGTGGAGCTGACTGTTGAATAGTTTTCTGTACCCAGGAACGATCGAACACCGCCGCTTTGAACCCGTGTCGCATGAGTTCAGCTACCGCGTCTGCTATTATTTTATCGATCTCGATGAAGTGGAAAAAGTTTTCCGTATTCCGTTTCTGTTTTCCTATAACTTCCCGGGACTTCTTTCTTTCAAAAGAAAAAACTACATGGGTCCGGTGGATCTTCCCCTGAAAGATGCCGTGATCGCTGCCATAAAAAAACACACGGATCTCGACTTCGAAGGAAGGATCTGCATCCTCACGAATATTTCCTGGTTAGGTTTTTGCTTTAATCCGGTGAGTTTTTACTATTGTTACGACAAAGACGGGAAACTTAAGTTCATCGTCTCGGAAGTCACGAACACTCCCTGGAACCAGCGGAACACCGAAGTCTATCCCTTCCGCGGAGAAAAGCAGACTCTTCAGCAGCACGTGAAGTCGTTCCACGTCTCCCCGTTCATGCAGATGGAAATCGATTACTCCTTTGTCCTGAACAAACCGGAAGAAAAGATTCACATCCTCATGCAGAACCGGAAGACCGGAGAAAAAGAAGTCATCTTCGATTCCACTCTTTCCCTTAACCGGGTTCCGCTGACTGGTCTCAATGTCTTCTGGAATTCCCTCAAATACCCGGCGATGACTTTTACCACTGTCTTCGGGATTTACTGGCAGGCCCTCATTTTATACTTCATTAAAAAGACACCCTTTTACGATCACCCGGAGAACAAAGCATGATTCATCATTTTATCAGGGCCATGGAAAACGGCAAAATCCCGGACACGGCGATCCGCTTCGGGATCAGAAAACTCTGCAAGGAGCGTCTGGGCGAGCTGGAGAAAGGATCGCTTGAAAAGAACATGGAGAATTTCGAAAAGCACCGGAAAGAGCTTCTCGCCTCTCCGCTGGCGATTCACACGAAAGCGGCCAATGAACAGCACTATGAAATTCCCGCGGAGTACTTCCACGAATGCCTCGGAAAAAACCTGAAGTATAGCTCGTGCTACTGGCCCCGCCCGAATATGACACTTGAGGAAGCTGAGGAAGAGGCGCTCCGGATTTCCTGCGAGCGCGCGGAAATTAAAGATGGCATGAGAATCCTCGAACTCGGTTGCGGTTGGGGTTCTCTGACACTTTACATGGCGAAGAAATTTCCGAAGTCCCAAGTCGTGGCCGTCTCAAACTCCGGCTCTCAGAAAGCGTACATCGATTCGCAGGCCAAGGCGCGTGGACTCTCAAACGTTATGGTTCTGACTCGTGATGTGTCTCAGTTAGAGAGTCTTGCCCTTGAGTTCCCTTCTTTTGATCGCGTGATGTCGATTGAGATGTTTGAGCATTTTAAAAATTACGAAATTCTCCTCTCGAAGATCAACGATGTCCTGAGTCCGGGCGGAAAACTGTTTGTCCATATCTTCACTCACAAAACTCACTCGTATCACTTTGAGACAGAGGGTGATGACAACTGGATGGGGAAATACTTTTTCACCGGCGGCCAGATGCCGGCCCACCACCTGCTTCCCTCTTTCCAGAAGCATCTCACCCTCAATACGATGTGGATGTGGGACGGCACTCACTACGAGAAGACACTGGAAGCGTGGCTCGTGAAAATGGATGAGAAGAAAGAAAAAATCTTTCCGATCTTTGAAAAAACTTACGGCGCGGACGCCACTCAATGGTGGAACCGCTGGCGTGTTTTCTATATGGCATGTGCAGAATTATTTGGTTACGACAGGGGGCAAGAATGGGGCGTATCACATTATCTTTTCGAAAAGCGGTCTTAGTTTTTATTCTGACTCTTCCGGCCTACGGAGCAGTCGTTGAAGGAGTAAAACTCAAAGACACCATAACGTGCGGAGGAGTGGAACTCCCTCTGGTGGCCGCGGGCCTCCGGGGAGCAACGATCTTCAACATCCGGGTCTACGTCCTGGCCATGTATGCACCGACTGTGGTGACATCACTGACTGATCCGAATATTGAGAAGCGCCCGATGTGCTTTGAGGTTCATTATCTGCGCGATGTGGAGAAGAAGAAAGTCGACGAGGCATGGGAATTCCAGTTCAAGGAAAGCTCTGAATACTCTTATCCTAAACTAAAGGATGACATCAAGGCCCTGCAGAAATTCTTCGGTGAAATTAAGGCCGACAAAGGGATTCATCTCTTTGAGCTCCTTGAAAACTCCACCAAGGTTTACGAGACCGGTGTCTACAAAGGCGAGATTCCCGGGAAAGAGTTCGGGAAGAATTTCATCTCCGTGTTTTACGGGAAAAACCCACCGACAAAAGAGCTCCGCGAGGCCCTCATGAAAGGAAAAAAATGAAAGCTCTCCTCTTTGCCCTGATTCTTGTGACGAACGCTTTTGCCGAGGATATTTCCAAAATGACGAACGCTGAGAAAGTGAACTGGAGTTTCAATACGATGAATAAGGACAACGTCGCCCAGGTGGTGGACGAGTTCTATCATCCCGATGTGGAATTCGCCGACCCGGTGGAGAAGATCAAGGGCCCGGCGGGAATTAAGAAGTACTACAACAACATGTACAAGAATGTGAAAGAGATCAAGTTTGCCTTCTCGGAGATGGTCTCTCAGGGTGATACCGTTGTCGGCGTCTGGATCATGACTCTTAAGACGGATTCCTTAAACGACGGAAAGCCCTTTGATGTTGAGGGAAACTCTGTCATCCGTTTTAAAGACGGGAAAGCGATCTATCACCGCGACTACTTCGACATGGGGGCATTCATCTATGAGAAGATTCCGGTCGTGGGCTGGATGGTCCGGAAGGTCAAAAGTAAATTGAAGCTTGAAACCGAAGAGAAATAGAGCGACGATTAAGGAAATACCGAGGAGACCTCTATGACATTTCCGAAAGACATTACTGATCATCACAAACAGAATCTGACACAGAAGTGCCACTATATGGTGGGCCAGTTTAAGGATAAGGATGACACTCTTTATGCTCAATACAAAGAGCGCCTGGAAACTCTGAAGCCGGAAGATTCCTGGGACTTCTTCCACGAGATGCTCGTGGCGTACCAGAACCTTTCCGGGACGACTCCTTCCGTGAAGACGAAGCCTCAGCCTAAGGCAGCCCCTGCTCCGAAGAAAGCGGCCGCTCCAGCAGCGAAGCCTGCTCCGGCCGTGAAAAAGGCTCCTGCGAAAGAAGAAAAGAAAGCTGAGAAGAAAGTTGAGAAGAAGGAAGCTAAGCCGGCCAAGAAAGCCGCCAAGCCAGCTAAGAAAGCCGTGAAGAAAGCTCCGGCGAAGAAAGTGGCAGCGAAGAAACCCGCGGCCAAGAAAACAGCTCCTAAAAAGGCAGCACCGAAAAAAGCTGCGAAGAAAAAGAAAAAGTAAGCACAAAAAAAAAGGCCGGGGAAACCCGGCCTTTTTTTTTTACAAGAATGTTGAGGTCACATACACGGAAGTTTTTCCTGGATATTGTGGACGAGGTATTCGTCGGCGTAGTACTCATGCGAGTTACTGATGCTGAGGTTGTAGACGAAATCGTCGACCTCAATGTGGTCCATGGAGTAGATAACCTCGAAGCCCGATTTCGTAACCAGGATGTCACCGAGTCTTAAGAGGCCAAACTCCACCCCAGGGATATCTTTTCGACTGGCCTCAGGGTTAAGCGACTTCCAACCCGAGACCGTCATGAACGGATGATTGGGTGTGAAGAAGTGCCTTCCTCCGTTGATCCCGTAGACCTTACCTTTATACGGAATCTTCCAGGTTTTCTCTACGTTCTGGACGTTGAACGCACCGTCGACGATCTTCTCCGCTTTGAGGACGTCTTCGATCGTCTTGACTCGTCCATCGCTCATCGTAATCTGGGTCCCGGCGAGGAAGCAGCCGCACTGGGGCTCAGGATCTGGCGGAGGACATTCATCCTCCGGCGTACAGATGTCATCGCATCCGTTGTAGACAACATATCTTCCGCCGGTACATTCGTTATCACACTGAGTGGCCGGGTTATCAAAGTTACATGGAGTCCCGTTGTTACAACCGCCGCCGTAATCCGTGCGGGCGGAACCGTTACAGTCGTTCACGCAACGGTTTCCGTCGAGACCACCTTCGTATTCAGGATACGGACCTGTTCCTAAAGGTCCGCCTGGACCAACACGGGTATCGTCGGCGCAGTTCACGTTCACAGAGGCACAGTTCTGCGCGTCGGCTGCGACGTTAGGATCACCGCTCCCGTTCCCCGCCAGTAACGAACCATCGGCTCCGTCATTCTGTAAGTAAAACGATCCCATCTGGTCGCCGTTAAACCCACTGGCAGTGCATGACGCTCCTGCCGTATCATCGCCACCGGCCACAAGGTTAAAGTTCGGACCCGCAACTCCGGTATCAGAGTTCGCGAACGCCAGAGGAACGGGATGACACCAGGAACACATCTGAAGTTTTCCTGTCCCTGCGATCGTGTCACCGCCTCCGATGGAAGAAGAGAGGTACGGAAGAGGGCAAGGAGAACCTTCTGGCTGGATCCCGCCTTTGTACTGGAAGCAAACACGGTCGGGCTGACAGCGCATCTCTGCCGTGATCACACCAAGTGACCCCGTCGCGCGGTGATCGAAAGCACCTTTCTGAATTTCAGTACAGTAAGTGGCATCACTCGCAGGATCGTAGCAAGAGTAGATCTGTTTGGTGGAATCACTGTAGTACGCGTAGATGTTGATGAAGAAAGATTCGTGAACGTACTTGAATGTTCCATCTGGTTGTTTGTCTTTCTTCCAGATGTTGATTCCCTTGTGATCCGGCTCGATGATGATCCGGAAGTACCCGGCCTTGAGATCTGCCGGAGCACCGACTTCAGGGTGAAGACGGATCGTATCGTCGTGCCTTCCGTTTTTCCATTTCTGGATGTAGATCGCTTTAATGGATGTACCGGTTTTCAGTTTCATGTCGGGAGCGAGCTTGATGATGTCGTTCCCTGCTCCGAGCTTCATCTCCATCATTGGGATTGGTTCCCCGGTCGGACCCGCCGATCCTGCAGGAATAGAAAGAGCACCGGCCACTGAGCGGCCCGCACCTGGTGTCGTAAGTGCTGAGCCCAGAGCTACGGTACAGGCGTTCCCAGCGTAGAGATTTTTCCGGACAGAATCCACGAGGTGACGGTAGGCGAGAACCCGTGAATCTTTCAGAAGGACTTCATCGTTTTTAAGGAACATGTCCCCGATCATGAAAGCACCGGCACCCATGGCGCCCAACGCGAGGGCGGCCATCATCATACCAGCACCGGCCTGGTTTCGGATCATTCTGGTGGGCAATACATACATGTGACATACCTTAGTGAGTTGTTAACATCCATAGTACATTTCTTTCCGCAGTCTTTCTGAATCGTCCAGTTCTCTCCGCCCGTCGAAATCTGCACCGACGGGGGCGGACAGGTCTGAAGTCCAGTCACCTGGTTATTCGTATTATCTCCGCGACTGGTATCACAATATGGCAGAGGACTTACCAGCGGCGAACAAGTCAGGACTTTGAAAGATCCCTGCACCTGGCAGGTTTCTTTGAGCTTACACTCTTCGGTTGTCGTGTCGTATTTCCCGCCGAGAGAGCCGCAGGTTTCAGCGATCGTTTTGTTATCACCGCAGAACCGGATCTGCTTCGCTGCCGTGATCATCACCGGAAGATTGAACTCGTGCGGATACTCGCGCTCATTAAGAATGACGACGGCGCGGACCTTGAGCATCGTCTTGGTGAGTTTTTCCGTGACCTCAGGTCCTCCACCATCCGGCTTATAGCTCATCGTGACCGAAGGAAGTGTGGCATCCAGAGAAACGAATTTTCCGGTGAAAGATTTCAGGTAGAGATCTTTCTTATATTTATCACTGAAGATCTGATCTTTTTCCCAGGGTGAGATCCCGCGGTACTTCCACTCTTTCAGGCTCATCTCCTGATCCGTCGTAGTAAATGTTCCCGTCACAGAATTCTGGAGATCCGTACATCCGAATTTCGTATTGAGATAAACACCAAGTGAGCTGGCGAACTGAGTTTTCTCAATCACCATTTCTGCCGTCTTTGATCCGCCGGACATTCCACCCAGAAGACTTGCGGCACCGAGAGCAGCGATGGCAGCGATACCACCGCCGACTACCATTTCGGTCATCGTCATACCGGTTTGAGATTTTATGAATCGAGTTAAAAAGCGCATAGTTTTCCTTTACTACCTATATTGTAAGAGAGAATGGCCATCTCTTAGAGAGTGCAGTTATTTCCTGTGTAAGTGGGCTGAATTTGTAGGCGGTGGCAGGAAGACCCCTGCCACCAGAAATAGGCGGCGTGGGGATTAAGGAGTAGGACATGCCAAGCAAGTGTACCAGGTCTTAGTATAGTCGATCATTGTGCTCGACTTCTTCCCGCTTGGTTCACGGTTACCCCAGGTCGCACGGTGAGTGAGTGTGGCCACAGATCCGGCAGGACATGATGCTCCCCCGGTATATGGGTTCACTTCAGTCTCTGTCCCGAAGAGGTTACAGCCCGCACCGGCAGGAGTGCAGACCTGATAGTAACCTTTCACTTTGCAACCCTCAGCGAGCTTACACCGCTCACCTTCTGGAAGTGCGGGGTCGTAAACTCCCTGGAGGGACGCACATGTTTCGGCGATGGATTTTTCATCTGAACAATATCCGATTGCACCAGTTGCCACGTTTCTCAGGACCGGGATGTTGTAATAATATTCGGACGGTTTGTTTCCACTCTTCAGGACAAGGCGAATTTTCAGAATGGACTTCGCCATATCGACGGGAGTTCCTCCCTCCAGGGCCTTCACTAAAGGAGCATCTGCCGGAAGCGGTTCGTAGTTGGCTTCAAGGGCCTCGATATCAAAATATTTGGTCTTGGTTTTCTTCGTTCCGTCAGCGTTGTAACCGCCTTCGAATTTATCAATCCCCATGTACTTCCAGTTTTCAATCGAAATGGATTCAGGGGTTTCTGAGTATGACGACTTCAATCGGAGGGTGTCGCAGCCACTGGACGTATAGAGGTAGGACCCGAAAGCTGAGGCGAACTGGCTGCTCGCCACAATCCCTTCGGATTTCTTAATGGAATTTGTCATGTTCCCGGATAAGGAGGCTGCGGCAAGTGCGCCCATTCCGACAAGTCCGATCGCAATCGCGGACTCCGTCATCGACATCCCTAACTGGCTTCTGATTATCTTTTTAAAAAACATGGTGTCCGGGCCTTTTTATGTTACTTTTAAAAGTGTAAGGTCCAACATGAATAAAGTCAAAATGCCCAGGCCGGACTCTAAGAAGCCCAACAGGTTAACTGCTATTTTCGCAGGAACCATTGCCACAATTATTTTGCTCATCCTTGTGAAGATGTATCTCACAAAGACTGAGGAAGCCGTCGTTCCGAAGAAAGTCGCAACCGGTCCCCAGACATCACAGCCGCAGAAAGTGACCCCTAAAGGTTCGAAGCTTGAGTCACCCTTCATGGCACTCAAGAAAATGGGGCTTACAGAAAGACAGATCGCTCAGGTCTATCTCAAACTTAAGAATCCGGATAACACGCACCAGAAGCATCTCGAAGAACAGATCAAGCTGGTGAACGGTTTCAAGAAGAAAATCCATCTCGAGATGGGTCTTCCGGTGACACTGAACTATATCGAGCTCGATCTTGATGACAATGTTGCTGTCCTTCTCGGTACCGGGAATAACGGTAAGAAAAATTTTGGCGTTCTTGCGACGGCACAAAAAGTTTCTCTTGATCAGGCCCTGAGCTTTCTCAAAAATAACACCCAGGCCTTCGACTTCGTCGCAAACCACCGATTCCTTCCGGAAAAGGCGATCTCAGTGAAAGCTCCGGAATCGACGGGCCTGAAAGACCTGACAATCGTTCCTTCCACTCCCTACAAGGGCCAGGGAATGTACGTCGCCCTCTCGCCCAGAAAAGACGGCAAGGGAACCTACATGTTCATGATGGAAGCTCCCTCCTATGAATTCGTCCAGAACGAAGAGGGCCTTGAGAAAATGCTCGGGACCGTAAAGACCCAACCATGACGCCGTCGTCGGTGACTCTGTATTTCTTCACCTTCCTTCTCGCCTTCTGCAGTCTTTTTTACGAACTCGTTTACGCCCAGGTTCTCTCCGTTTGCCTCGGCGGAACGAAGATGCAGTACCTCACCATCATCGCGCTTTTTACTTTTGCTCTCGGCATGGGATCTATTGTTTTCGGAAGAGTGAAACTTCGGTATCCGATCCGGAAAACTTTTTTCCTGATCGAGTGTCTCCTCACTCTTCTTGGATCCACCGGACCTTTTTTCATTACCTGGCTGCTTCAGCCCGGAGGAATGGAAGGGACATTCGGTCTGAAAGTGGCGCTCTCTTATTTCACCATTTTCCTGATTGGCTTTCTTTCTGGTTTTGAAATCCCCTGCCTCTTTGCGATGGGGAAAGACAACAAGGGAAAAATCCTCGCGATGGATTACGTCGGCATGCTCTCTGCGAGCATCCTGTTTCCCCTGCTCTTCCTCCCGAAGATCGGAACAGCTCCCGGTGCGCTCGTCATCGCTGCCTGCAATGGCTACGCTCTGGTGTGGTTAAGATGTGATAAGCCCCGTCTGGTGACGACGATGCTTCTGAGTCTGGTCGTGACGGCTTCCATCGCTCTGGTCCTGATGAACGTTGAAGGACTCAACAACATTCTCTCAAATCTTTATCTGGGAGAAGTGAAATGAATCTTCTCTTCGTGACGTTCACATCCTCATTCTGCTCGATGTGCTTTTCCATGATCATGGCGCTCGTCATGACGGAATTCACCGGCGAAGAAGTGCTCACGCAATGCCTGACCGTGGGCCCGTATCTCCTGGGCCTTGGCGTGGGAAGTGCACTTGCCGATAGAATCTCTGAATCCGTACGCATGAAGCGTTTATGGCTTCTGGAATGGGCTTCCGTTATCTTCCTTCCGCTCATTCCTGTGCTTCAGTTGATCGGGATTTTTTTATTCATCCATTTCTCTCCGGATGATGTGACTCTCGAGAGTAAAAAAGCTCTCCAGTTTCTTCTTGGCTACACCGGACTCCTCTCTTTTTTTTCCGGCATGCTCGGCGGAGCCCAGCTTCCGATCATTCTCGGCGAATCGAAAACTCACAGTGAAGAAGTCATTCTTGCGACCAATTACCTGGGCCCACTGGCGGCGGGAATTTTCGTCGTGGCCCTCGCGGGAAACGCCACTCCCCTGTCTCTTCAACTTTTCTGGACTGGTTGCATTCAGCTCGCGGGACTTCTGGCACTGGTGCTTCTGCTCCCGGATCGGGTGAAGTCCATGTCGCTCCTTTTTATTCCGCTGATCGCACTCATCGGGACTGCGCACTTTTATCCGCATCTTGAACTCTACACCGTGAAGGCCTCTTATCTCCGGACAAAAGCAGACGTAAAAAATCTTCTTCATCCGGGAGATCTGCTCAGGGTTATTTCCTCTTACGGGGAACTCGAAAGAGTCCGCACCCCGTATCAGACGATCGATCTCTTCATTGAGCCTCCGGATCTCGGTGTGGGGATTCCGGGAAATGCGACGGTGTATCTCAACCGAAGACCGCAGTTTGATCTTCTGACCAGTGCCACTTATCACCAGAGCATGGTCTACGCCGGGATGAATCTTCTGGGAAGAAGGCCAGAGAGTGTGCTGATCCTCGGCGCTGGAGACGGACTTCTCCTCACGGAACTTCGCCCGCTGAAACTCCCTTCCGTGACGATGGTCGAACTTGACCAGGGGATGATCAACTGGTCAAAATCAAATCCGGTCATTGCGACTCTCAACAAGGGCTCGCTCGAGAAGTTCCCCGAAGGAACGAAGCTCATCGTGGGTGATGCCATTTCTTTTCTCCGGCAGAATAAGGGAAAGAAATTTGATCTCGTCTTCATCGACTTTCCTTTTCCGAATGGTCACGAGCTGGCAAAACTTTACAGTGTGGAATTCTACAAGATGGTGAGCTCCGTTCTTTCTCCGGATGGCATCATCGTCGTGGATCTTCCTCTTTACTTCGACAAATCCCGCGAGCTCGCCCGGGAATCCAGGATCATACTGAAAACCATGAAAGTGGCCGGACTTGAGAAACCTTTTCTCTTTGGTCCGCTCGCGTCTTTCATCGCTGTCAGCCCTTCGGATCGCCCGCTGGCCTTTGACTACGCAAAATTTCCTGATGGTCTCACGAATCAGGCCTACGCGAATTTCCTCTCCCCTTTCCGGGAAGAAGAAATCACCTCCGAAGAATGGTCCCGCGTTCAGGTGAACACGATGTTCTGGCCGAAGGATCTCTGATGAATGTCATACTTCTCCTCGCCCTTATTTCTCTTCCGGCCTTTTCCCTTTCCGATTCCTTTCTCCGGATGAAAACGGATCCTGCGTACACGCAGTTTCTGATGACAAAATATCTGGGATGGCACCAGAAGAAATTTGGTTTCCCGGTTCTGTCGCCACTCGAGAAGAATCTCCTGGGAAAGATTGATCACTGGCTCGTGGCCGGGTCTCAGGAACTCTACCAGGTGACCCTCGGTCACCGGGAAGAGCGCCTGGGAAGGAAAAAACAGTCTCTGAGAATCTGGATCCATCCGGATCTCCGGAAAGAAAAAGAATTTTCCGGAAGTGGACTTCCGTCGTCGGGAGAACCATGGTTTTTTGAGCGGACGAATGAAAATTCTTCCTGCGTGATCCTGAAAACGGAAGAAGCAGTGTTTGATAGCTGGTGCCGGAAAACGGGAGATGCGAGATTCAGCTGGGATCATCGGGAAAGAATCTCTTCCGAGCACACCAGGTGGAACAATCCGTTTATCCTTCAGCTGCCGACGGAGATCCGGATAGAAGACCAAAACGGCGAGATCATCGCAGTTTCCTATCATAAAGCGCTCACGCATATTTCCGGAGTTCCCAGACCTCTCCTTCAGGTCGTGGCCGCTCACACCCTCGAGTCTCCTTTCAGCATGGAAAGATACCTCATCGAAAAAGATGGCACGATGACCATCTACTATCCATGAGTCTACGGGAAAGAAATCTCCTCCTCGACCTCCAGAAGATCATGATGCTCCTGGCGATCCAGACATTGCATGTCTGGGAATTCATCGTTTACGAAGACTCCTTCGTGGTCGACGGTTCACGCATCCTTCAGACTTTCCAGTGGTACGCGCGCTTCTTCTCCCTCGGCGGGCAGGTGTTAGTCGGCGCTATCTTTCTTCTCTTCGGTCTCCGGGAAAAATCCCGACAGTCACTTCTCGCCGTCTGTGCCTTCACTCTCCTGGGTCAGATTGCTCTCCTTCTGGCCTTCATGGAAAACGGATCTTTCCTTTTTGAGTGGGACATCTACGCTTACCTCTTTACCACCACCCTCCTTCTGATTTTTATTCCGCGGAAAAATATCCCGATCGCGGTCATGGCGTTTCTCCTTCTGTGGATTCCCTCTTCTGTCTGGCAGGGAGTTTTTCCACCGGGACTGGTGGGTGACATCTTAACCGGAAGAACCGGTGAGCATTCCATGGGTGCCTGGCCGCTTCTTCCCTGGTTTTTTCACGCTCTTCTTTTTTTCCAGCTGGGAACACTTATCTCCTCCGGGAAACTCGAAGTTTCCCGCTGGCACCGTTGGGAAACATTCTTCTGGCCGATCGTCGTCGGCTTTTCTCTTCCCGTCTTCGGGGCATTTATCATGACTCCCATCGGGCCCCATTATTATTCTTTCACGTTTCATCAGAGTCCCTACGTGTTCTGGGGAAACTTTCTTCCGTATGTTCTCTGGACGAGAGTCTCTTTTCTTGATCAAGTGCAGACCTGGGCAAAACAGAAAAGATTCCTCAGGTGGATTTCCTCTCTGGCGTGGTCAAGGCACCTAGGACTGAGTTATGTGATTGCCGTTTTGTACGTCGGTCTCGGGGCACAGTTCGATCAGGTGCTGATCAAAAACCCTCTTCTTCTCGATGTCTTCTATCTTTCCGTCATGCCCGTCACGGAAATCATCGCCCGGGGAATTCTGTGGTTAAAAAATAAGCTTTGATTCGCGGTGATTCTTTTTCCAGATGATGGCATCGAAAGCGTAATGACAGAAAAGCGGCGTGAGTGAAAGTCCGATGATCGCTGAATTCAGGATCGGCTCGCTTCCCAGAGCATGATTGATGACGTTCTCTTCCATCCAGGATTCCGTCAATCCGAAACCCACTGCGGTCATAAGGATGGCGAAGACGGCGATGCTTTCTTTCTCAAAGCGCTTCTGAGTTTTCCCCAGAGCTTTGGTCATCACTCCGAAGTACGCTATCCCGTGAAGGAACAGGAGCGGAAATAAAACCTGCGTAATGGTCGTTCCCACCAGAAAACAGAAAGCATAGATGACAGCAGGCACAGCGACGGAAAGTAAGCGATTGGTCTCGCGAGTTCCAGCGGTCCAGAGTTTCCACTCGCGGTATCCCCAGGCGCACGCCACAAGAAGATACAGAATCAAGAGCACATCTCTTAAGGCCGCAAAGGGATAGAGAAAGAGATCTTTTTCCGTGTAGTAGCCAGCAGTGGCCTCCGGGCGGAAGTGATAGATGACCATGGGAGCGATGGCGAAGAAATAAAGAAAATAATCGGATACGACGTCCGCGCGATGATTGAGCTTCTG
>CANGAC010000084.1 GCA_947451425.1 Bacteriovoracaceae bacterium
AGGAACTTCTGCCAGGAATTGTATTTCAGGATGGCACCCATGGGGGAGCCGTTGTTCATCACCCGGTCGCTCATCGGCGCACCGGTCACATTCACCGTGAGAATTCCTTCGGGAAGAGAAGGTTTTGCTTCGGCGAGGGTTTGCGCGATCACTGAGGATTTCATGTAGGAAGTGGAACTTGCCATTTTTCCCGCGTCTTTCACGGCCTGAACCGGGATAATTTTCAGAAACGGCGAAAGGAGGCGAGGAATAAGCACGCTCATTGTGATGTCGGCGAAAAAAGTTCCGGAGAGCATACCAGAGAGATTCACGTGTCCGATGATCTTTTTCCGGAGATCCGGATCATGGATCTGGGAAAGCGCCGAGAAAAGCTCGGGTGTTCCCTTGCAGAGGGAAAGGAAGATGATCTTTTTGTCTTTTTTCAATTCTTCTTCGATCTGTGGAATGATTCTTCTGACGTTCCCTTTGATACTCCCGAAAGGATTCTTCTTCAGGTAAACAACTTCAAGTCCCAGGGACTCAATGTCGGAAAGAAAGTCTTTGATGTAGTAGGGAGCTGCAATTCCGTAATCGTCCGACCATCCTAACCCGAAGCTCACAACCAGAGTGACTTTGTCCCGGTTGGAAGCAAAAGGTTTGTCTGTTACGCCGTCTTTCCTGAGGGCGGATAAAACATAATTCCTGAATTCCCGGTTGCCGGATTTCCTTTCGACTAATTCCCGGAAGACTTCGGCAGAAAAAATCGGTCCGTATTTCGGCGTGAGTTCGCGGTTCAGCTCCCGGGTGTATTCCGTGATGCGGTTTTTCTCGATGAATTCAGCGGCGGTTTTTTCTTCGCGAAGGACATTCGCTTTGAGAGCAATCTGATCGAGCTCGAAATTCAGTTCCGGCGAAAGCTTTGCCCTGATTTTTTGATCCAGCACTTTCCAGTTTGAGATAATGTCTTTTGGAGTGCAGGGTTTACCGGAGAGGGAGTATTTCACGACCCGGGTGAGCGCGCGTCTGTTCCATTTGAAGTGGAGACTCTTTCCTTCGAAATTTTCCACGCATCTGGGAAAATTATTTCCTTTCTCACGAATAATCGTGAGCTCACTCCCGAACAGAAGCACGGGAGACATCAGGATAAGAGTCATAAGAAGACGCAGGAAGGCCATGTCAGGAAAAGAGCAATCCGCAGGCCATGGAGGTGAGTGGATTTTCAGGATGTTAGAGATTTTTTTAAAGGGAAACTGCTGAGGAATTAGACGGCCGATGATTCCCTTGTTAAATCCAGAGAATGAAAACAATCCTCATTTTTGCCCTCATTTCCCTCCCACTTTTTGCCCGTGATGTGACGGAAGAATACTTCCGGAAATATGAAGAAGGTGGCCTCTCGACTGAGCAGGTGGAGACGCTCAAAAATGTGGAAGTTGTCCTGATTCCGGGGCACATGTCGGAAACTTTCGTCAGCGATGATCCCAGAAGCCATATTAATCTTTCATTTTTTACGAAGGATTATTTCGGGACACATCTTTCGTATCTGAAGAGGCTGGGAATTCCGGCGAGAAGACTGAACGCTTCTTCTGCTTCTGTCGGTGATACGAAAAACGAAATTGATGGTGTGTTCAACTCTACTCAGCGCCAGCTCGTCTTTTACACTCACTCCCTGGGTGGCATGGCCCTTCTGGATTATCTCCTGACTCATCCGGAAAAATGGGAACGTGTTTCGGGACTTATTTTCATGCAGTCGCCATTTACCGGTGCACCAGTTGCAACCGTTGCCCGCCGCTATCCGAAACTGGGAGTCATCTTTCCTTTCGTTCATACAAGTGTTGAAGTTGTTCACTATCTCTCTCTGGAAGAAAGACAGGAGTATATTTTAAAAAACCAGGCACTTCTGACAGAGCTCACGTCAAAAATCAAAACTGTTACGGTCGGCGGAATTGCCAATGGATATAAGACGGTTTTTGCAACGAGTGTCACACTCATCAAATCCGGGTGTCTCAAGCTTGTGCGCGGCAGATGTATTGGTCGTCCATTGTTTGAAGGTCCCTATGATTTTTCAGATGGTATGGTTCCCTTCGAAGGTTCTAAGCTTCCTGAGGCAGATTTTGTTAAACTCATGGCCACTGACCACGGGGAAACTGTTCTCAACACACCATTCAGAAACGTAGATCACAAACGTATGACTGCGGCACTCCTGAAACTTATTCTCTGATCTTTCCTCTCCGCACTTCAGGGAGAATTTGGAATATCGCACTCTCATTTTCCCCTCGCAGAACTTAGAATCTCCTTACGTATTTTACCAAGGAGATTCTTATGAAACGTTTACTCACATTGCTCGCCATCGTTCCGTTTGCGGTTGGTGCAGCTGAACCGACTGCGAAGATGAAGCGAGTTCTAGATTCGCTCAAAGCGCAGAACGGGAAACCTATCGATACGCTTTCCGCTGAAGAGGCACGGCTTCAGCCCACACCAGCTGATGCCACAAAAGAAGTGATCATCAAAACAGGTACACTCTACGCTCCCATTCATGTGGCAAAAGTTGAGGACAGAAAAATTGACGGCTCTGCCGGACAGATTGATGCCCGCATTTACACACCGGAAGGAAAAGTTCCGATGCCGGTGACTGTCTATTATCATGGTGGCGGATTCGTGATCGCGACCAATGATACCTATGACAGCTCTGCTCGCGCCCTTGCCAAATCTTCGAATTCGATTGTGGTCGCCGTTGAATACAGAAAAGCGCCGGAAAACAAATTCCCTGCCGCTCACGATGATGCCTTCGCGGCTTATCGCTGGGTGCTTGCTAACGCAAAAAGTTTCGGCGGTGATCCGGCCAGAGTTGCTGTTGCCGGGGAGAGTGCCGGTGGTAACTTAGCGCTTAATACAGCCATTCGTGCCCGCGATGAAGGATTGCAGATTCCGCTTCATGAACTCCTGATCTATCCGGTAGCGAGCACCAGCATGGATACAGCTTCGTACAAAGAAAATGCCAACGCTCAGCCGCTGAATAAAAAAGGCATGGCGTGGTTCGTTAAGAACTACACGAATGGAACGACTGATCTTAAAGACAAGCGTCTGAACCTCATTGAGGCCAATTTCAAGGGACTCAATCCAGCCACGATCATCACCGCTGAAATCGATCCCCTTCGTGACGAAGGGAAGATGCTCGCTGAAAGAATGAAAGAGCAGGGTGTTCAGGTGGAGTACAAAGATTTTCCAGGTGTCACTCACGAGTTCTTCGGAATGGGGATGGTACTTCCGGAAGCAACGGAAGCTCAGGCCCTCGCCTCGAAGAATCTGGAGAATGCTTTTGAAAAACAGGCACAGGAAGACAAAGTCGAATAGTGCATCTCAAGGGGGGGCTTCGGTCCCCCTTATTTTTTGAGATACCGGTAAACCAGTTCCACTAACTCGTCAGTTACTCGCGGATCACTCAGCTTAATTTTTTCCTGAAACATCAGCACGGTCGGAATGCATTTCACCGCCTGGATCACAAAATAAAGTGAGATATCGAGATTCTCTTTCCGGATGTCTTTGTCAAAAGGTTCGAGATACTTTTCAAAGACTGAGATGAGATGATCGTCCTGCCACTGAAGGCTCTCATGACCGGAAAAGCTCATGACCTTGTGGGCGAACATCTTGTTGAAGCGGATCTGCTTTCTTTTCGTTTCAAGGATCGCTGAGATGATGATGTGTACTGTTTCTTTTAAATCCTTGTCCTGACCTCGTTCCTTTAAAATCCTATCGATCATCTCAGTCTGCGAGCGTACATATCTTTCCATCATAAAAGAGAAGATGGATTCCTTGGTCGGGAAATACTGATAGAGCGAGCCGATGGAAATTCCCGCCTTCTCTGCTATGCGATTGGTACTGACCTTTTCGTGTCCTTCTTTCTCCAGAATGTGAGCAGTGGCCCCGACAATACTTTCCACTGTCTCCTTGGCGCGCTCCTGATTGGGCTCTTTCCGGGGGTTTAGGGACTTTTTTGGGGGCTTCATTTGGCGTCTCCAATGCGAGTACCAGAATGTGAGTACTTGCTCATATTATGAGAGAAGGCAAAGGAGCACAAGATGGAAGCAATCTTAGAAAATAAACAACTGCAGGGAGCAACCGGCATCGACCTTTACCGCTGGGGTTTCCGGATCAAGAACAATCCCCTGAAAACCTACGTTGATATGCACGAGACCTTTGGTGACATGGTCTGGATGCCATGGCCTGGGAAGACCTGTCTGTTCGTCTATCATCCTGACCTCATCTCTTATGTGCTGAAAGAGAATCACGTCAATTACACAAAGGGTGGTCAGTACGATGAACTCAAGCCACTTCTGGGCGAAGGGCTTTTGACGAGTGAAGGGGAATTGTGGAGAAACGAGCGAAGAGTGATGGCAAAGCAGTTTCACAATCCGGCCATTGAAGACTACACAAAGATCATTCTCGATGTGACATCAAGAAAACTCAACATGCCTTCAGGCGAATTCGACATGGCAATAGTCTTCAACCGGCTCGCGCTTGATCTCGCGGGCCAGATATTCTTCGGAGCAGATGTCGATCAGTTTTCAGAATCCATATCAGAAGGGCTCACGTACGAAATGGAGAAAGTGAATGAGAGGATGCGTTCTGCCTTGAACTTTCCCCTGGCATTTCCTACTCCGGAAAACATGAAGAGAAGAAAAATTCTCAAGAACATGGACGCTGTCGTGGCAAGCATCATGAAAAACCCCTCAGAGGGAAAAACCAATGTCCTCTCTTCACTCATGAAGAGCGGAGAGATCCCGGACAAACAAATTCGTGATGAAGTCCTCACCCTGCTCATGGCCGGGCACGAGACGACCAGTAATCTTCTCACCTGGATCACCTGGTACCTGTCTCTTTATCCGAGCTGGCAGACTGAAGTGCGGGAAGAATTAAAGCTCACCGGAAAGAAAGCTTCTGAACTTACGCGGAAAGATTTTGTGAACCTCCCGAAACTGCGGGCGGTGATTGATGAAACACTGAGACTCATGCCACCGGTACCTGCCTTTGCCCGGATGACAATGAAACCGGATGTCATTGGCGGAATCGATGTGCCGGCCAATGTGACCGTTGTTTGTCAGCCGTGGGTCACTCAGAGAGATGGGCGCTGGTGGAAAGATCCTCTCGCCTGGACACCGGAAAGATTTATTGACCGTCCGGTCCTTCGTGATGACTGCACCTTCTTTCCTTTTGCCCGCGGACCCCGGTCCTGCATCGGGGAAGAGCTCGCGCGTACAGAAACCGTCCTCATTATAGCGAAACTTGTGGAGCTGTATGAGTGGACACTGGTTCCGGGATTTGTTCCGGAGCCCGTTCATCATCTTACTCTTCAGTCGAAAAACGGGATGAAAATCCTACTCAAGACTGTCTAGTTTTTAGACAGCACCGGGTAAGTCTTTCGAAGCCCCCCAGCACTCCGTGAAGAAAAGTTAAGATGGACTAATTTTTCATACCACAGGAGTGCTCATGGATACCAAATCACTGGCCTTAAAGCTTGCCCTCATCTCTACAATGATTACGTCAGGGACTGTGCTTGCGCAGAATCTTCCGGATGAAGTGAACCACACTCAGTATCTTCGCACTTATCAGAACCTTGATCAGATTCTTCAACAGAAAACTTCCGAACTTCAGAAACTCTCTGCACAGAAAGCGGAACTCGAATCGAACATCGCGCAGATGCAGAAGGACCAGGTAGAAATTCCTGCCAGAAATAATCAGCTCG
The DNA here is from genome assembly GCA_947451425.1 of Bacteriovoracaceae bacterium. Taxonomy (GTDB): domain Bacteria; phylum Bdellovibrionota; class Bacteriovoracia; order Bacteriovoracales; family Bacteriovoracaceae; genus Peredibacter. Next base: position 5,720 of record CANGAC010000084.1, read on the forward strand.
CTCAAATCATTGCAACCAAGAGAAATGAAATTGCCGGTATCGACCAGCAGATCGCCCAGCTCGAAGGTGTTCTGAACCAGGTGATTGATGATCTTAAGCGCCTCGATAACATCCTTGCTCAGCTTAACCGCGATTACTCAGAACAGGCGAACCGCCTTCGCAGCATTGATTCTGCCCGCGCTCAGGCGACTAATGATACGAACGTTGCCCGCGCTCGCCTCGAGCAGGAAATGCGTGAAGAAGCTGAAACCGGCCGGAGCCTTCAGCGCCTGAATAATGACATGAACCAGGCCCTTGAGCAGCGACAGCAGAACGAAAGAGAAAGAAGAGACCTGACCCGTGATGCCGATCGCGCCCGCAATGAAGTGCCGAATTACCGCGCGGCCATTGCTCAGAATACCAATATGCTGAATGCGAAGAAGCCATTACTCGCGGACCTTCAGTCAAAACTTCCGCTCATAAGAACAGATGTCGCCACTCAACAGGCGAAAGTGAATGCTGCTGAAGCGAATCTTGCTCCGGAGAGAGCGAAACTCGCGCAGGCGAACAATAACCTCAACGGTATCAACGCTTCGATCGGTGCCCTTCAGAATGAGAATAATCAGCTCACCGCTAAAATCGCCCAGAACCGCGTTCGCCTCGCGAACATGAATAACGGTACTCTTCAGACGGCAAAAGAGCGTCTGGAAGCGGAAGTTGCTGCTCTCAACACACAGTCTGCTGGACTTCGTGAAGCCCGCGACACTAACCAGAACGCTGTGAACGAAAAGAATACAGCGATGGCCGCAAAACAAGCGGAACTCCGCACTTTCCCGCCAAGATCTCCTGACTTCATGAGAATTGCCGGCGAAATCAGAAACCTCCAGAATGAAATTGATAATCTTAACCGCGTGATCATGCAGGTGAACCGTCAGCTCCAGCCTATGGACGCGCAGATCGCCTCGAAAAATCAGCAGATCGTTCAGTACGCTGCCGCCATCACTGCTAATGAGCAGATGACAGTTCAGCTCCAGGCCGAGATTACTTCTTCAGAAGCCAAAATCGTCGAGAACAATAACTCAATTGCAGCGAAACAAGCTTCGAAAGCTGAAGCTCAGCAGGCAGTGGCTGCTCAGCAAGCTGTTGTGAACGGACTTGAAGCACAGAAAGCCGATGCGACGAGAGAACTCGCGAAATCGCAGGCCCTCGAAACTCAACTTACTAATCAGATTTCAATCACCAGTAATGAAGTGAAGAAGCTGGAAGCTGACATTGCCCAGGCGAATGCCCGCATTGCCGAGATGGAGCAAATGATTGCAAGCTACCCGCAAAACATCCAGCGTCTTGAAAATCATAACCGCCAGCTCGATCAGAGAATCATGGAAGCAAGACGCGATATCAATCTGAATGAGCGTCTCCTTTCTCGTATCCAACAGGACAGAGCTCAGGCCCAGCAGGCATTCGATGCATTCGCTTCAAGACTTGAAGCGATTAACCAGGACTTTGCTCAGACAGATGCAACGGCCCGTGCGATCCAGACGAAAATCAATGAGAACCAGTCGCAGCGTGATTCTCTGGCCCGCTACAATCAGGATTCCATCCGGAAGTACGACGGTCTCAAGGCTTCGAAGGCCGCAGCTGAGAAAGAAATTGCCAGCGCTACAAATGAAACCAATATCAACAATCAGGATCTGAACACGATCGCTGACCAACTTCCGAAATTAAAATCTGACCTTGCGAATGTTACTCCGCGAGTTGTTGCCGCTCAGGCGTCTAAAGACGATGCCGAAAGAAAGGCCCAGCAGGCGAGTGTCGACTATCAGAATCGCCGCGCTCTTTACGACCAGAAAATGGCCGAATCACGGAACCTCGGTCAGGAAAGAGGGATTCTCGGTTCACAGGACGGTTCACGTGACGGTTCCGTAGAAGCAAGAACTGTCGCTAATAAGATGGCGACTGAAAACGGATCGGCCCAGGGGAAATGGCTCGCGATCCGTCGCGGTTATATCCGCGGAGAAATCGCTGGTTTCGGTGCGGGATTTGAAATCGGTATGGCGTCTGCCCCTGACCAGACTCGTGGAGAAGCTGAGGGTACTTCTGCCGGTGCCAAACGCGCGAAAGACGAAGCGAACCTTGTGAAGAAGCCGCAAATCTATCTTTCTATCCTGGATGACCGCCTGAAGAATGAAGATCCGACGAAGAAAAAACTCATCTCCGATATCGTCATGAATAAGATGGCGGCAAGCATGAATGCTCAGACAGAAATTCCTGAGCTTTCTGATGACGAGATCGAGCGCTCACACCAGATTATCTCCGCTCTTGATGCCATGATCGAGCAGGCGAACATTGAACTTCGTAACGTTCAGAACATCAGAAACCGCATTGGCGATTCGAGAAACGTTTACTCTGCACCCACAGCTGCTCCGGGTGCCCAGAACGGGAATTGCTCTGATGTTTATAAGAACGTGAAAGATTTTGTAGATGCCTGTAAAGCATCGTTTGCGGCCCGTTATCAGTCTCTTTACAATGCTTCACACGCAGAAGCCTTCCACTCGAACTACGGAAGCCTGTTCAACACAGGTGTTGAGCGAGTGTCTGATGCTGAACTTCTCCGCCAGTACGGAACATATGCCGCTGAAGCGACGAAAGTCGGTCGCGAAGTTGGTCTTGCTGCTGGTAAGGAAGAAATCTACAAGCAGAGCTTTGCCAAGGCAGAACTCGCAAGTTACTCACAGAACGCTCCTCAGGAAGAAAGCCGTGTGACGGGAGAAGCTGAAGCTCTCGTTCAGGATCTTCTTGCAAAAGGTCCGGCAGTTGCTCAGAAAGGAAATGCTTCTCTGGATACGGCCAACGTCTTCGGAATTTCTCCGGGTGCAGATGCTTCGATCAAACTCGCTCTGAAAAACATTGGTAACGTAGACTCTAACGGAACATCGCTTATCCGCATCACGGAACTTTCTCAGAACCTGGTAGCGTCACAGAGAGAAACAACGATTCCTTCAGTTCCAGGCCGCTCACTGAAAGATGTAAACGTACTTCCGGTTAAAGTCTCTGACATGGCGGTTCCGGGTTCAAGAGTGATCATCGCCGGTGAAATCGTTCACCCAGGAAACCTCTACCGCGCGACACGCACTGAAACTTTCCGCATCGATTCGAGCCTTGCGGTGAATCCTGATGCAGCGATCAGCAATGACTTCGATAATAATCCGAAGATCTCAGGTCTCTTCGGTGGGATTAACAAGCAGGATATCGATGTTTCGCTTTCACCTAAGTACTTCGGTGTCTCTGGCGGCTATACAGTCACACTGGAAGAAGTCGGCGGAAGAAATACAGACATCACTGTGGCATCGGTAGCGACCGGCGAGCTCCAGAGAAATGCGGTGAAGAAAATCACTCTTCAGTACAAGATCAAGAAAGAGGCGAAAGGAAAACAAACCATCCTTCGCGTGACGGTGAAGAACGGTGCGACAGTTGTGAAGACGACGGACCTTTCGATCATGCCAAGATAGTCCTTAAAAATTCCCAAGGGCCGGAGAGATTCACGTCTCCCGGCCCTTTTTTCGTTGACAGAAATACCTCCAATTCTTAATATGAACGCTCCAAACGGACATGTGGGCGTTTAGCTCAGCTGGGAGAGCGCTACCCTTACAAGGTAGATGTCGGGGGTTCGATCCCCTCAACGCCCACCATATTTCCGACTCTTACGCGTCATTTCGATTTTTCCTACCTAAAATCTTAAGTTATGATTAAGCTGGCAAGTGCTTGATATTTAACTATAATAAAAACTAATTTATCCGATAATAATTCCAACTGCTGAAGATCGACACGCTGAGAGAGATGCAAAAATGAAAAAGTCCATTGTGATCATCGAAGACGAAAAAGACATTCTAGACGCGTTGAAACAGCTTCTCGAGCGTCATGAATTTATTGTGCACGGGTATGAGACCGCAGAAGAATTTTTCTCCGCCAAAGACCGCCCGGATCATTGCGTATATCTCTTTGACTGGAATCTCCCTGGGATCAAAGGAATCGATATCGTGAAGACCATCCGTCTCAAAGATAAGCTTTCTCCTATCTTCATGATGTCGGCCTACAACAAGGCCGACCAGATCATCGAAGGTCTCCAGAGCGGGGCCGACGACTATATTACGAAGCCATTTAACTACGAAGAACTTCTTGTCCGTGTGAACAACGCTTACACCAAAGTGAGTAACCTCCAGGACAATCTCATGAACGTGGGCCTCAAGCTCATTCCTGAGGCGCACACGGTGATGAAAGATGGCGTGACGATTAACCTGACGTCACGCGAGTTTGTGATTTTCAATCACCTTTATAAGCACCAGTCGGCGGCAGCGACGCGGGAAGAGCTTATCAGCCAGTTTGAGAAAGACATGGAGATGACGGCGCGGAATATTGATGTTCATATTTTTTCACTTCGGAAGAAGATGAGTAAGGTGAACATTGCCATCGAAACTGTCTGGGGCACCGGCTACAAGATCATCCTCTAAGAACTGACCGACTTTAGTGGGGCCGGTTTCAGGATCGGCTCCCTTAATATCCAGGTAATTCTCCTTCTTCTCCGCATTACTTCTCTTTAAATCAATTCACTTATAGTTTCAGAACCTGCTCCGGACTTTGCAAGAACCCGGACATGAAGAGAAATTGCCCAAACAATATCTGCGCTGCCTCGGAATTTATCATCCGTGATGGGACATTCCGGCGGAAAGAAGATGCAAAAATCATCCAGCGATTCCGTTGCAAAAGATGTGGAACGAGATTTTCGAGCGCGACTTTTTCAGATGCGTTCGGGCAGAAGCGACGGAGGGTGAATTCAATCCTCCTGAAACTTCTTTCTTCCAATGTATCGATGCGAAGGGCGGCAAAGATTCTGGGAGTTGATAAAAAGACAGTTGAGCGGCGACTTCCATTCCTCGCGGAAAGGTGCAGGAGATTGAATCGTAAAATACTGAACGATCATCGTGCGCGGATTTACAATATCCAGATTGATGACCTCATTACAAAAGAGAATTCGAAGCTGAAGCCACTAAGCGTGTCCCTTGCGGTAGACTCAGACCGCAGGCTCATCCTTGGCACAGAGGTTTCGCAGATTCCCGCATTCGGAGTTCTCGCGCATCTCGCAGTAAAAAAATACGGAAAAAGAAAAGACGAACATTTTGAAGGTCTCACACGATTGTTTCGTTCGATCTCACCGATCGTAAGCCCGGAAGTCATTGTAAAATCGGACGAACACAATATGTACCCGGGTTTCATTTCTGCTTATCTGCCGAGAGCAAAACATCTGAGCTTTAAAAGCGAACGCGGTTGCGTAGCGGGACAAGGCGAGTTGAAAAAATTGAAATTTGATCCCCTTTTCTGCGTAAATCACACCTGCGCCTACCTCCGGGGTAATGTGAATCGCCTTATCCGAAAAACCTGGTGTACGACGAAGGATCCGGCCCGTCTTAAGGATCATCTGGACGTGGTAGTCTATCATTACAATAAATCACTGCTGAGAAAGGCAACACCACTGTTGTCGGGCAGTTCTTAGAAGATCATGCGAAGTTCGATTTCGAATCGACCGACCTTCGGAACGTTTTTCCCTGAAACCGTCTGAACCACATTGAAATTAATCTGCGCCGGAAGAACAAATTGCTTCTTCAGAAACGGCTGGATCGAAGAAATCGAAGCCGTGAGCTGCGCCTGGTGTTCCTGCTTATCAGAGTTATAAGATAGATACCCATTGGCCGCAGTGAAGGGCGAATCGTACTGAGATTTCGTCTGGTACATGTAACGGTAGACTGGAGTAATAGAGAACCAGTCATTGAATGCAAATGTCGAGTTGAACATCAGATTGACTTTATCTCCGTACTTCACGTTGAACGTTCCTTTCTGTGAAGAGAGAGAAAAATCTCTTTCCGTCGGAACGCGCAGTTGTTTTTTCGATGGGGCCTGATAGGTATAACGGAGTCGAGTACCGAATGAAAGGTTATCGTTCACGATGTAACCCGTGCCCATTTCACCGAAGACGTCTGTTTGACCGTCACCGAAACCGATATCCTGGAGGATATCCGGATCATCTTTCATCCCGGTAGGAAGAACCACACCCGGGTAAAGCTGAAGACCCCAGGTTCCCTTATCGATCGCCTTGATCATCACACCAGTTTCCATGTCGCCGTAGCCCTGGCCTTGCCAGTTCCCGATGGGCTTGTAGCCGTAGTAATTCACAACAACGGACTGAACGTTTCTTTCATCAACATCCACCAGGCGGCGGAGAAGTTCAGCAGTCGCTTTATCACTGTAAGTTTGTCCGTGCGTGCGAAGATAGTCTTCGACCTGCTTGAAGTTATTTCCTTTGGTCCGCTGTAAGCGCGCCTGAACGTTAGCGTTGTAATAAGCAATTTCCGTGTAAAGCATCACCCGGTCAGTGAGACCGTAAGCAAATCCAAATCCGTGAACGTTCGCGCGCGCCTGAGCGTTTACACCGTACTCACCGACGAGGAGTTCTTTGTAGGCAGTCGCATCGATGTCCTGGCCGGGAACGAGAATGTTTCCGGAGATCTGATTGAGAGTGATGGCATCGACACGGAAGTTTGTGGAAAGCGAAGTCTCGGATCGGAACTGATTGAAGTTCGATTTGATGGGAGAGGTAGTGACGTTCCGGTATCCAAGCGCGCGAACGCCTTTGGGAAGAGTTGCCCAGGTCTGAGCGTAGGCCGAGCCCACGAGGCAAAAAAATGTTAATCCCAGGAACCAATTCATGCGGGACGATCTCCAATCAAGTGATGCAGTATTTTAGGTTGTATTGCGATGCATTAAAAGAACGGGTCGGATGGAGTGTAAAAAGGTAAAAAGCCCTGTTACTTTTTGGACAGTGCGCTATTATGCGCTCCGGTCGTCAATTCTATAGGTTAGGTCATGAATTTAGGCAAATATTTGTTGTTTATGTGCTTGATTTCCGGTCTTCTGGGCTGCGGGCAGAAGTCCGTCGTTAAACCTAGTGTGAAAGCACAGACTTTTGCTGAGGCCTATGGCGATGGAAAACTCCTAAGACAGCCCTTCATCCTTCCCATCACGACTGACCCCTTTGATTCCCCTATTAATATCAACCTTCCGATTGCGGGAGGTATCGCGAAAATGCTGGGAAATATCGTGGCTGCCCTCGGAGGCGGAACCACAGAAAAGTATTTTCACCAG